>NZ_JALNUQ010000004.1:0-133005 GCF_026540875.1 Sphingomonas sp. GM_Shp_2 | reverse complement strand
AGGAGGTCGAGGGAGGGGCCGGTCGGGGCGGTGAGCGAGGCGATGATGCGGCGACCCAGCGGACCGGCCTGATGCGCGGCCATGTAGGGCGGACGCGTGAAAACGTCGAACAGGGCCGCGTGGAGGGCGCCGACCCGCGCGATCGAGGCGGCATCGGCGCGGCCCCAGCCCACGTCGCGCGCCGGCATGCCTTCGGCATATTGCAGGAGCAGCACCTGCGCGATGCCCGACGTGCGGCGGATCGGGCCTTCGAGGTCGATGCCGTGGCCGTCGCGGGACGGTTTGACCGCGGCGGCCGGGCCGGGGCTGCAGGTGGGTTGTTTGCAGCCGAGGATATGGTCGAGATCCTTCAGCGCCGCGGCGTGGCGCTGCACCAGGCGGTCCATCCCGCCGGTATAGGCGTTGATCGACGCGATCGCCTGGACGGGATCGAAGCCGGTGGTGTCGGCGCGAAGCGCTTCGAACAGGGGATCGACCTCGCCGCTGGCGCGGTGGCCGATGGCGAGGTCGCAGCCCGGCGCGAAGCCGTCGGCAAAGGCCTTGCCGCTGTCGATCGTGCGCGGGCTGACATTGGTCCAGATGCTGACCGCCCCGGCCGCGGGGCAGCCGCGGGCGGGCAGGACGCCGAGCCCGGCCAGCCAGATGCGGTCGGCCGCACCGCGGACTTCCATCGAGCGCATACCGTGCGGCGTCATCTGTTCGGGAGCGACCGGCCATCTGGGCCAGGGTGCGGCGGTCAGCGTGCCATCGGGTACCTCGCCCCCCAGTGGCGCGCGGACGCCGTGGCGCATCACCATGACGACGCGCTCCACCCGCTCGCGCGCGGCCGCGGGGGCGGCGGGCAGGAGCGCGGAGGCGAAGGCGAGCAGCGCGATGGCCCGGCGGGCCGTGGTGCGGATCGTCATGGCCCCTCCCCTCACATTGTTCGCCATTTCTACGTCGCCCCCCATTTTCACATCGTCATCGTAAGGCTGAACTGGAAGACGCGACCGGTCTTCATGTACCCGCCGGCGCGATCGGGGGCGATGTAGCGCTCCCCCTCCCCCACCGTCGCCCATAGTGCGTGCTGGTCGAGCAGGTTGCGTGCCGACACGCCCAGTTCGAGATGATCGGTCGCGGCAAAGGCCAGGCCGAAGTTCAGCTCGCCCACCGGTTGCAGATAGATGTCCGGCTGGCTGTCCTGCACCGTGGTCAGGATGCGGCTGGTGCGGTTGTACCAGAGGTTCGCACGCACCGGCCCCGCGGCATAGAACAGCTCGGCATTGTAGATGAGATCGGGCGCCTGCGGCAGGCGGCTGGTGCGGATGTCATTGGCGGCGATCTGATAGGTCGCTTCGGTGTGCTGCCAGGTGACGTTGCCGCCAATCCCCAGCCCTTCGAGCATCGGCGAGCCCACCATGTCGCCCAGCGTGAAGCGGCCCGATGCCTCGATACCCGTCGCCTTGCCGCCGCGGCCATTGGCGGGGCGGACGAGGATAATGGTCTGCCCGCCCGCCTGCTGCGACCCTTGCGCAAAGGAGCGGGTGCCGGTGGGTACCAGGATGTTGCTGAGATCCTTGTGATAGACCGCGATCTGCGCATAGCGCCCTACCCCGCCATAATATTCGAGGCCGAGGTCGTAGCTCCACGCCTCGACCGGCTTCAGATCGGGATTGGGCTCGGTAATGGTGACCTGGGTGCCGCCATTCTCGCTGCTGCGCCGGGTCGGCCCGGCAAGCTGGTCGAACGCCGGGCGGGCATAGCTGGAGCGCACCGCGCCGCGCACCACCCAGTGCTCGTTCGGGCGCCAGGCGGCGAGCAGGCTGGGATCGAGATGGTCGTACCTGCGCCCGCCATTGACGAAGCGCGCGGTGGCGTCCTGCCCCTGCCAGAAGCGCGCCGAATAGGCGTTATCCTCGTAGCGGATGCCGGGCATGATCTCGAACGTGCCTGCCTCCAGCGTGGCGGAGGCGTAGATGGCCTTGCGCGTCTCGTTGCCGTCGAGCAGCCCCTGGTTGATCGTCGCGGCCGGCACCGGCACCTGGGCGGAGAATTGCGCGGCCTGCGAATCCAGCTGGTTGCGCGACAACACCTTGATGGCGCGGGGCGGATAGTAATCGAGAAAGTCCTTGAGGACGTAGCCGAGATACTGGTTGACCGTCGGCCCCGCGAAAGGCCCGGCCTGAAGCGGCGTCTGGAAGCGGAAGCGCGTAGCGTCCGACGCCAGGGTGCGGCCGGTGCGATCCGAATCCTCGTACAGCCCGCCCACTTCCAGCCGGCGCAGAATAGCGGTGCCGTCCCAGCCGATGCTGCCGCGCAGCGTCTTCTTGGTTTCGGTCAGATAGTCATAGCCCTGCTGGACATAAAGCTGGCTGGGCCGGTCGAGCGATCCGACATAGCCGACCGCACCGGGCGACAGCACGGGGCGCGGCGATTTCGGGTCGGACAGGTCGACGGTCAGCCCCTCGCGCGCCGTGCCGGTCTGGCCCGGCGTGCCGATGTACGAGATGCCGCGGAACGCCGCCTCGATGCGGCGGGGCTGGTCGAAGCGACCATCGGCATAGGCACCCTCCAGGGCGGCGGTGAAGCCGTTCCAATGCGCCCTGGCGCCGATCTGGGCCGAGAACAGCTCCTGCTCGATATCCTCGGTGCGGAAATAGCTGGCCGGGTTGATGCCATAGGGGGTGTAGAGGCCCTCGGCATTGTAGCTGCGATTGCCCGCCCGGTTCGGATTGGGGTTGGTCTGGCCGGTCGTGACTTCGTTGCGTAAGGCGGTCTGGTTCATCGTGTTGGTGTTGCGATAGGTCGCGTAATTGACCCGTGCATACAGGTCGAGCGGTTCGGTGCGGACATCGAACGCGCCGGTCGCGCCGTAACGCTTGATCGCGTTATTGTAGAAATTCCACTGCACGCCGTCCGCCGACAGCGCGTCGGCATTGGCGCGCGCCGTGCCGACGCCGAAGCGCGTCGTCTTGTAGTCGTTCTGCACCGCGGTCGATTCCGCCGCGTTGGCGCGCTCCTCGTAATAACCCGCCACATAAAGGCCGAACTGGTGGTCCGCACCGAAGCGGCGTGCGGCGTCGAGGCCGATGGCCCCGCCCCAGCCCTGCTGTTCGCGATCGATGGCGAGGTCGGCGCCCTGCGCCAGCACGCGGGCGCGGGTGAAGCTGGTGCTGAAGTCGAAGGCGGTCGGGGTGCGCAGGTCGATGATGCCGGCGATCGCGTCGGCATCCTTGGCGGCGCCCGGCGTCTTGTCGACGGCAAGGCCGCCGATCGCGAAGGGCGAGAACAGGTTGAGCGAGATGGCACGCGAGCTGCCCGCGGTCTGCGGCAGGCGCAGGCCGTCCAGCGTATAGGCGTTGAAGCCGGTGTCGAAGCCACGGATGGTGGCGAACTGCGCCTCGCCGGTCGCGCTCTGGTTGCGGCCCTGGTCGCGGGCGACCGAGACGCCGGGCAGGCGGCGGGCGAGATCGGTGACGTTGGTCTGCGAATTGATCGCGACGTCGCCGGTGGTGACGATGTCGGTCACGCCGATCGCGCTGCGCTCTTCGGACAGGGCGCTGCGGTCGCGGCGACCGTTGACGACGATGTCGCCGGTCAGGGCCTCGCTGATCGATCGGCCCGCCTCGGATTGCGGGGTGCCCTCCCCCACCGCCGGCGCCAGTGCCTGCGCGGTCGCCGCGACCGGTGCAAAGGCCAACGCGCCGACCAGCGCCGATGTGGCGCACAGCAGGTGCCGTGCAGGCGCACGAAGACGACGCTGCCGGAAATCCGGCAACGGGAGAGCAATGAACATGATTCCCCGCAATATTATGGTGTTTTGTGCGATCTTCGTCGCTGATCGGCCGACTAGGCGGGATTTAAGTAGATTTTATTACGGTAATGAACCGTCTGGTGGCGGCGTCACTGCTGATGATGCCGTGGCGGGATTGCCCCGGACCCTTGCATGATGTCGGGTTTTGGTAGGATTTTACCATTTATTCAGTGCCCTGCCCTGTGTCGCAGTGGCAGAGCCGGCTTGGCGGGCGCAATACTCGTTGGGCCCCCTCCCCCCCCCCGGGCCTCCTTCGGCGATGTCGCTCAGAGCGTGGCGATCAACCGTTCGGCGGCATGTGCCGCGGCGCGCGCGCTGGCGGCCAGATTGGCCGTGAAATCATCGGCGCTGGCGCCGTCCGCATCGTCGGTCGTCGCCTTGATCGCAGCCCAAGGAATGCCGAGCAACGCAGCCGTTTGCGCGACCGCGGCGGTTTCCATATCGACCAGCGTGGCGCCGAGCGCGTCGCGGACGCGCGCGGCATGGACGGCGCATTCGACGAACAGGTCGCTGGTCGCGATGCGCGCATGGGGCAGGCCGAGATCGGGCAGGTCGGCCGCGCGAAACGCCTCGACGCGGGCGGGACCGATCGGCCAGCAGCCGGCGGTATAGTGGGTCAGGCGCTCGTCACGCATCGCACCGAAATCGGCCTGCACGGCTTCGGTGATGAGGAAAGGCCCCCGCCCCACCGCACCAAGGCTGCCGGCGGTGCCGATCACCAGCAGATGCTCGGCACCGTGAGTGTGGACGAGCGTGGCGGCCGCGGTCGCCGCGGCAACCTTGCCGATGCCGGCACAGGCGAGGAACAGCGCATGGTCGGCGGTCTCGATCCGCTCGACGGGCAGAGGGGGGCCGCCCAAAGTCGCACGAGGTGCGTGGGGCAGAAGCGCGGCCAGTTCTGCCCGAACCCCGCTGACGATCCCGATCCGCATGGTCGTTGCTCCTGCCCGCCGGCGTCTGGCGTGCCATATTGCCGGGCTGTTGAACTGTTAAAAATCAAGGCTGGCGATGTGCACACCTGCACGGCGTCAATAATGCAATTGGTTGCCTGTGCACGGCATCACATGTGGGAAGGTGCAAGGCCGGCACGCTATGGGCAGGCCCCCACCCCGACCCGTCACGATCGACCGAACTGGCGCTCCGCATCATATTTGGCGACGAGGTCGGCGATCGCCTCGGCGAGTAGTTCCTGATGGCTGCGGCGCGTGCGCGCGGCGAGGACGCGAAACGCCTCCGCGCTGGGATCGGCGGGGTCGAAATAAGCACCGAGATGATATTTGCCCGGCCGCTTGCCGCCCGTTCGTGCGGCTGCCGGCTTTTCGGCGGGGGCAGGGGAGGGGGCGGTGGCATCGTCGCTCGCCGCGGGCGGTGTCGGTGCCGGAACGGCGGGTGCCAGCAGGGATGTACGTCGTGCCATGCCTTCAGGCCTTCGCTCTTGCAGGTGTGCAGTTGTTCACTTCATCAAGCACGAACTTCAACAGCATTGCAACTTCCTGCGCCGCCTTGCCCTTGGGCTCATGCTCGGTGACGCCCAGGCCATAGGGCCAGGCGGCGCGAAAGGCGCTACGCTCGCGCATGATGGCGGGCGCGACCTGAAGGCCGGTCGCCTCGGCCAGCGTCCGTGCATCGCTCAGCAGCGTCGTGGCGGTGGGCGGCGCCGCGTTCAACACCACCGATCCGCGCCGGCCGGTACTGGCGATCAGCTGCGCGGTGCGCTTGATCGCGTCGAGGTCGATCAGCGAGGGGCGGCAGGGGATCAGCACCAGATCGGCGCGCTGCGCCGCGGCTGCGGCCTCGGTGCCGGCTGCGGGAGGCGTGTCGATGATCGTCAGCCCGAAGCCGCTGGCGGCGGCCGCGTCGATCGCCTGGTCGAGCCGGCGTGCGCTGATCGGCTCGACATGCGGTGCTTCCTCCTGGCGACGCTCGCTCCATGCCGTGGCGCTTTCCTGGGGATCGAGGTCGAACAAGGCGGTCCGGATGCCCGACGCCTCAGCGGCAACCGCCAGGTTCACGGCCAGTGTCGACTTGCCGACACCACCCTTCTGTGCTGCAAAAGTGATAACATGCACGTGTGCACACCTTCATAAAATCCACGCTGGTTTTATGAAATAAATCAGGCCGGCACAATTGCAGATCATCCACCTTCGGCGATGATAGTGCCACGCGGGCTGCGATCGACATCGTGCCGGCAGACGAGGCGACCGTGGCGCCGTTGCCGCAGGCAGGCATCCTTGAATGACACGTCGTCGTGGAACGCAGCATCTTGAAAGCGGGCGGATAGCCGGGCATTTTCAAGGCTATGCGAATGCACGGCGTTTGTTGTCCTGCCAGATAAGGCGCATCGATTGATTCCACGCGTGCTATTTGCACGTCGGTCCTGATAAGGTGGCTGCATGCTCAAAACACGGATCAAACGACAGGCTGACCAGGGTGAGCGCGCGCGCAAGCGCCTCGCCCAAATCGAAGCGTCCATCATCTCCTTGAACGACGAAGATTTGCTGGACCTTGCCGATATCTTCAAGACACAGGCGGGAACGCCGTTGGTCGAGACGGCTGCGGCCGAAATGCAGAGGCGCAATATCCGGCTTTGACCGGACTGTCCGGCCGGTGACGACCGGGCATGATGTGCCGCCTATAATGGAACGTCATGTAATTCCGGGTGGCTGGTCCATGCCCCTGCGTCATGCTTCCCTCCGAATGGAGGGGGCGATGGCAATCCCGGCGCTCTTATGCTTCAGCCGAGGTCAGCCACCGATTGAGGCCATCACCGGCCGCGGTACCCTTTGCCGCACCTATAGCGGTTCGATCTGCCCCAGCGCGCCATCGTGATTGTCTTTAATCCGAATGGCGCCGATCTTCATCGTGCAGGCCATACCCGACCGATCCGCACCGGAACACGTTGGCTTATCGCTGATAGCGGCATCCCAACCCGACCGATGACCGCTGGACACCGGTGTGCATGATCCATAATGTAACGTTGTAACGTAACATTATGGATCATCAGCATGGCCCTTTCCTCCGGCTCCGATCGGCGCCTGCCGGTCACCGTTCTGTCCGGCTTCCTTGGTGCCGGTAAGACGACCCTGCTCAACCATATCCTCGCCAATCGCGAGGCTCGGCGGGTGGCGGTGATCGTCAATGACATGTCGGAGGTGAATATCGATGCCGACCTCGTTCGGGGAGGCGAGGCGGCACTGTCGCGCGCCGAGGAAGCACTGGTCGAGATGACGAATGGTTGTATTTGTTGTACGTTGCGGGACGATCTGCTGGCCGAGGTACGGGCGCTCGCAGAGGCGGGGCGGTTCGATTATCTGGTGATCGAGTCCACCGGGATTTCCGAGCCTTTACCGGTGGCTACCACCTTTTCATTCCGCGACGAGGCCGGCGTTTCGCTGGGCGACGTCGCGCGGCTCGATACCATGGTGACGGTGGTCGATGCGCTCAATCTGCTCGCGGATTATTCGAGCCAGGACTTCCTTGCCGATCGCGGGGAGACGCTGGGCGCGGATGACAGGCGCAGTCTGGTCGGCCTGCTGGTCGAGCAGATCGAGTTTGCCGATGTGGTGGTGGTCAACAAGGCGTCGTCGGTATCCACCGAACAGCTCGCCACGGTCAAGAAGCTGGTCGCCAGCCTGAACGCGGATGCGGTGATCGTGGCGGTGGACCGGGCGCAGGTCGACCTCGGCCTGGTCCTCGCCACCGGGCTGTTCGACGAGGAAAAGGCGGCGCGTCACCCGCTCTGGGCCAAGGAGCTGTACGGCTATGCCCATCATCAGCCCGAGAGCGAGGAATATGGCATTGAAAGCTTCGTCTATCGGGCGCGGGCGCCTTTCGATCCGGCGAAGTTCCATGGCTTCCTGACAGGCGGTGGCCTCGACCATGTGGTGCGCGCCAAGGGGCATTTCTGGCTGGCGACGCGACCCGACTGGGTAGGGGAGCTGGCGGTGGCGGGCAGCCAGACGACGAGCGCCCGCATGGGCCGCTGGTGGGCCGCGGTGCCCAAGCATCACTGGCCCGACGATGGCCAGTTCGAGACGTTCGTGGCGAAGCATTGGGACCCGGTCTGGGGCGATCGCCGGCAGGAACTGGTGTTCATCGGGATCGGCATGGACGAGGCGCGTATCCGGCAGCGGCTGGACGCCTGCCTCGTCCCCGCCGCTGCGTTCACGCCGGGGCTCTGGACGGGCTTGCGCGATCCCTTTCCCGCCTGGGGCGAGCGGCAGATGGAGGCGGCGCAATGACGGTCGCGGCGATGGAGCGGCTGGTGGCGAGCGGCGTGGATCGTGCCGCGCTCGACGGGATCGCGCGGGCCGAGACCGCGCTGGCGATCTGGTGGCGGGAGGTGCCGGAGCGTCTGCGGGACGGGTTGGCGGCGCTGGACCTCGACACCATCGACGATGTGCGCATCGAGGTGGCTGCCGGGGCGCCTGTCGACACGGCGCTGTATGCCGCGGCCTATCCCGACGCGGTGGTCGCGCCGCTGGCGGCGGATATCGAGGCGCTGGTGCTGCGCCATGCCGCGCTGACCGGCGAGGACCGGTTGAAGGTCCGGCTGGAGGTGATCGAAACCGACGCCTGTCGCCGCTTTCATGCCGATTACGTCTCGCTGCGGCTGTTGTGCACCTATGTCGGTCCGGGCACGCAGTGGTGCTGCGCCGACCAGCCGGACGCGATCTGCGAGGTGCCGACCGGGGCGGTGGGCGTGTTCAAGGGCCGCCTGCTGCTCGACCCGCCCACCATCCTGCATCGATCGCCCCCGATCGTCGCGACCGGCAGGCGGCGACTGGTGCTGGTGATCGATCCCGCGCCTCCATCCGACCAGCAAGGAGATCCATAATGGCAACCGTCATCGACAAGCCCGTCGGCGAGGAGCGCTCGGCCGCATGGTGCCTGACCGAAGCGGGCAAGGTGTTGCTGCACTGGGCCGAGGCAGTGGGCCGGCGCGACGTCGACGAGGTGATGTCGCTTTACGCGCCCGACGCGATCCTGGTGCCGACGCTGTCCGACGAGGTGCGCGGCCGCGACAGCGACCGGCGTGCCTATTTCGAGACGTTTCTCGCCAATGAAGGGATCGAGTGCGGCATTCTGGTGCAGAAGAAGCGGGTGAGCGCAAAGCTCGGCACCGTGGTCATCGGCGGTCTCTACGACTTCAACATCCCGGTGAACGGCGCGGAGGCCATCGTACCGGCGCGGTTCCTGTTCACCTTTGAAGAGATCGAGGGACGCTGGCGCATCACCGGCCACCATTCGTCCAAGGCGGCCGAGGACGTTTGAAGGGTTGAACGGGTGCACATATGCAATGCTGCACATGTGCACCCGTTCACATCGGCAATCAATGTCGGGAGGCGATCGCCAGGCCGCTGCCGAGCACGAGGGCGTCCTCGACGAAGCCGGTCGCCGTCTGCCCATAGCGGGCCATCGCCGCGCAGCGCAGGCGCCAGCCGGCATAGGAGGAGGCGAGCGCCGTCGCGACCGCGATGGCGGCCCCCAGCACGCGCTTGTCGCGGGGTGCGAGTGCCGCCCCGGCATAGGCCGCGGTGACGCCGCGCACGGCAAGCCCGATCGGCACGATGCGGTCGGGGGCGGTCTTCATCTTGTCGCCCGCCATTTCCGCCGCGGCGAATGCCGCGGTGCCGGCCGCGATCACCGGGTTCAGGAGCAGTTTCTGGAGCGGCAGGTCGGCCGGGATATCGCCACGTCGCGTCGCGGTCGCGATTGCTGCAAGCGGCGTGATGCCGCGCTGGCCGGCGACGATGCCGATAAGGAAGGAACGGATCATGCGCTGACCTCCGGAACAGGGATCAGCCATAATCCGTCAGGATCGATCCGTATCCGGGGTCCGGTGAAAGGATGGACAAAATCATACGCTAAGCCCGACGACCGTCCCGATTGGGATCCCATTGGGAAAGCGGATGGGATGCGTCATTGCGCTATCGCGGTCGCTATGTACGATCGGGGCTATGACCACGACCCTCCTAGTTCCGACCTACCAGCATATGTTGCAAACGCTGTCCGGCTTGCTGGACAAGGCACAGCAGCAAATGCCGGATCGGGCAGAAACCTTGTTGGCCGCACGGCTCGCGCCCGACATGTTCCCGCTCGCGGCGCAGGTCTGCTTCGCTGCCTTCCAAGCGCAGGAGGCGGTGTTTCGTTTGCGTGGCGAGCGCGTTCCCGAATGGCTGGATGCCATCGCAGCCGAGGGGCGCAACGCCGGCAATGCGCGCGGTACGATCGCCGATGCCAAGAAGCGGATCGACACCGCGTTGTCGTTTTTGGCCAACGTGTCGGATGACGGCCTTGATTCAGGCGCTACTCTGCCGATCGCGATCGAGCTGCCGGGCGGCATGACCTTCGACATGACGGGCGAGCAATATGCACGCGACTGGGCGCTGCCCCAGTTCTATTTCCACGTCATTACTGCCTATGCGATCCTTCGCAACCAAGGGATTGAGATCGGCAAGGCGGATTACGTGCCTCACATGTTCGGCTATCTGCGATCGAAAGCAGTCGCCGCATGACATTCACGATAGAACCCATAGGCTACGTGCGGGGCGGCAGGGCCGATCCCATCGACGACGATTGGGGAAGCAGCCGAACGACGATCGAGTTGGACGCGAAGCAGGTTGGAGCCGACGCGCTGGCGGGGTTGGATGCGTTCAGCCACGTCGAAATCATCTTTCTGTTCGACCGGGTTCCCGATGAGAAGATCGAACGAGGTGCGCGCCACCCCAGAGGCCGCGAAGATTGGCCACTCACTGGCATCTTCGCGCAACGTGGCAAGAACCGCCCCAATCGGCTTGGCGTGACTGTCTGCCGCGTGTTGAGCGTCGAAGGCTCGCAGTTGAACGTCGAGGGCTTGGACGCGATCGACGGAACGCCCGTGATCGACATCAAGCCGGTCATGCGCGAGTTCCTGCCTCGCGGCGAGGTTCGCCAGCCAGAATGGGTATTCGAACTGATGGCGGCCTATTGGTAGCCTGAATCCCGTTTCTCGATGGTCGAATGAGAACGAAAAGCTCTTCTCAGAACCCGCGTTGCGCATATTGACGTGAGAATCGTATCAATCGGGGTCGGTCACGTTAAGGCGATCCGCACGTAGGGGATCAAAGCGGACGATCTCGCGCAGACTGACCAGCGTCTCGAACATCCGCACATCCTCGTCCGCTGCCAAGATTTCATCCGAGAACCGCTGATACTCCTCGATGGAAGCGACCGCGACGATCAGCAGGAAGTCCGTCCGGCCCGTGACATTCCATGCCGCCACCACCTCGGGTTGACGCTGCATCTTCGTCGCGAACGCCTGCTCGGCGCGTAGATTACTCTGATGCAGTTCGACCAGGACGTGGATCGTGATCGCCGGTTTCAGCCGTGCCGGATCGATTACGGCGACGTCGGCTACAATGACACCGATCGCGCGAAGCCGGCGCAACCGGCGCAGCACAGCACTCTCGGACAGGCCGACCCGCTCGGCGATGATCCGGGCCGGTTCGAGGTTGTTACGTCGTACCACCGCAATGATGCGATGATCGAAGTCGTCGAGGTCGGCGCTTTCCGTCATGCTGGCAGTGCCAATGGTGGATTTCAGCGCCGGACGCCAGAACTAGCCGCCTTCCACTGCGACCTTCGCGCTATCGTCGCACCATGAACATGCAATCCCATTCGTTGGCGTCAGGTATCGCGACCCACCGCTTCCTACCCTACGCCGCGCTGCTGGCAGCGATCCTCACCTTCTGCCTCGGCACCTCCTTCGCCAAGTCGCTCTTCCCCCTCGTCGGTGCCGCAGGAACGACGGCCTACCGTGTCGGCTTCGCGGCCGTCATCCTACTCGCCGTCATGCGGCCGTGGCGCACGCCTCTCGATCGCCACGGCCTGTCGAGGATCGTCCCCTACGGCATGGCGCTGGGCACGATGAACCTGTGCTTCTACCTCTCGCTGCGGACCACCCCGCTCGGCCTCGCAATCGCGATCGAGTTCCTTGGTCCGCTGACAGTGTCGCTGCTCTACTCGCGGCGGCCGATCCAGTTCGGCATGATCGGATTGGCCCTAGCGGGATTGCTGCTACTCCTGCCGCTGCGCCCGACCGATCACGCGCTCGATCCTACCGGCATATTGTTCGCGCTCGCGGCCGCCGTCTGCTGCGTGCTCGGCAAGCGAACCTCTCACCTGCCGTCCGGCCAGACGGTCTCGCTTGGCATGGTGTCGGCCGCAATCGTCGTCGTCCCGATCGGCATCCATCAGACGGGTGCGGCCCTTCTCACACCGGGATGGATCGTCATGGGCCTGGCAGCGGCCTTGCTTTCAAGCGCAATCCCATACTCGCTGGAAATGGTCGCACTGAAATTCATCCCGGCGAACAGTCTGGGCGTGTTGCTGAGCATCGAACCGGCAGTCGGTGCGATCATCGGCGCGATCGTGCTGGGCGAGCTGCTGACCGGCCTCCAATGGCTCGCCGTCACTCTGGTCGTCGGCGCATCGATCGGCATGGTTCTGACGAGCAAGACGGTAGGCACGCCGTGAGGGCCATCAATACGGGGGCGGGCAGAGGCTTTCCCGAAAGGATGATATTTTGGGAACGGCCATCCCAGCCCGCTACACCGTTGCCATGTAATTAGGCGCCATATAGGATGGCGCCTAATGGAATCCTTGGACCTGAAATATCTCGCTCTGCTCGGTGAAGCGCATAAGCATGGGCTATCCGAGGCTGGCGACATGCGCCTGTGTTTCGAGGTTCTGGCGCTTGCGTCGGCAATCGACCGGGCGTGCGCCGCGCGCCTCGCGCCTCATCGCCTTTCCGAAGGAAAGTTCGTGCTGCTCTTTCTGCTGCGCGATCAGCCGGGCGGCCTTGCCCCGCACGAGCTGGCCGCGCGCGCAGGCGTGACGCGGGCGACGGTCACGGGTCTGCTCGATGGTCTGGAGCGCGACGGATTTCTGGTCCGGCATCATGATCGTGAAGACCGACGCCGTGTTTGGGCGCGGCTGACCGAGAAAGGGCAGGTTGTCGCGACTGACCTGTTCCTTGAGCATGGCAAGTGGATCGGGTCATTGTTCGCAGGCACTGCGTCGGCGGAGCGAGAACATGTCGGCGAGCTGCTTCATCGCGTTCGCCGCAATATGGATGCCACGGAGGAAGATGGGCCGGTCATAGCCGCTGGCGACCGGCGATGAACGCCGCTCGCCCTGGTCGCCGCATCGTGGATATCGACCCGGCCCGCCTTGCCTTGCTCAATGCCGGCACGATCGAGGCTGCGACGTTGACCGAATGTCTGGCCGTCGATTTTGCGGCACTGCTCCGCCACGCCGTCCCCGCGATCGGCGAGGCAAGCATCGCGATGATGCACCGTGCCGCCGGGGAAGGCATCTCGCGCCGGATGACGCTGGCTGCGCGTCTTCTGCTCGATCATGGTGGGATCGACGTTCTGGATGAATTGCGCTGCCACCCGTCCGATACGGTGCGTGGCTGGGCCTGCTTTATAATCGGAGAAGTCGAGGAACGCTCTCTCTCCGATCGGCTGCTTCTGATCCGACCACTCGCGGACGATCGTCATTTCGGGGTGCGGGAATGGTCATGGATGGCCGTTCGCGGTCACATCGCCGATGATCTCAATGCCGCACTCCAACGCCTTGCCGGATGGACAGCCGATCCGTCCGAACGGGTGCGACGTTTCGCCAGCGAGGCGACACGGCCACGCGGTGTGTGGTGCAGCCATATCCGGCCATTGCGCCACTCGCCCGAAAGGGCGCTGCCGATCCTTGAACCGCTACGATCCGATCCTGCCGCCTATGTTCAGGATTCGGTTGGAAACTGGCTGAACGATGCCGGCAAGGACCAGCCTGATTGGGTCCAATCCGTATGTGCGCGGTGGAACGTCGAAAGCGACACCGCCGCTACCGCGCGCATCTGCAAGCGCGCCCTGCGCTCGATCGAACGCAAGCGCTGATTCGAAGAAGGAACAAGCAGATGACGCATTACCTGGCCGAACTCTACTCGCCGAAGCCAGCATGGCTCACCCTCCATCCCAAAGATCGCGAGCGGTTTTTCGAGACGATCGGTGCCAGAATGGCCGGGCTGTCTGCGATAGGCGTGGAAGCGCTCGCGTTCGGCGAAACTGATGGCGCTATCGTCCACGCACCATCACAACGCTTCTTCGCCATCTGGCGCGCACCCGACGCAGCGGCGATCCAGGCGTTGGCGGAAGGTATCGCCGCTTCTGGCTGGCACGGTTATTTCGAGACAATCAACGCTGCCGGCGCTGGCGATAGCATTGATGACCACCTCGCACAACTTGCCGGGCTGTAGATTGCCGCCTTCACGCTGCTACCTTCCCGATTGGGAACCCGTAGCGAGACACCCAGAGAATATGCGTCGGTCGCGAGCGTCGCGACTGCCCGGTTTTCCCAGAATCTGTTCCCAAATGGGTTTTTCCCAAAATCGCCCGTTGTAGATGGAGAAACGGGACGCTTCGCAAACGTGCGTATGTGTGACGGAGCGCCCGTCCGGCTTGATCGGCATCGAACGGTGTAACCTAACCCGTCACACGATCTATGCACCTCAATCGGTCCCGGCTCGGGGCGGAATGACACGCCAAGGAGCGATCCTGGGCGTACGATTTTGTCCATCCTCTCACCGGACCCCTATCCCTGCATCCGCCCCGGGGGTTTGGGCATGGAACGGGTTGAACCGGCAACGCTGCTGTGAGAATGATCCGCAATAGCCTGATCTGATTTCGGCAAGTGAGTACGGCGCCATCTTACCTGGACATGTCGATCTGAACCTGCTCGCCATGCTGGCGGTGTTGCTACAGACCCGAAGCGTGACCGGCACGGCACGCAGGCTGGGGCTGAGCCAGCCGACGGTCAGCCGTTCGCTGGCGCAGTTGCGGCATATTCTGGACGATCCCCTGCTGGTGCGTACCAATACCGGCATGCAGCGCACGCCGCGGGCGGAGGAACTGGTCGGCCCGGTCGAACGCTGGCTCGCCTCGACCCGTGCGCTGCTACACCCGCCGCGTTTCGATGCGGCGACGCTCGACCGCCGCTTCTGCATCGCATCCACCGATTACGGCGTGCTGACCGTGGTCGCGCCGGCGCTGGCGGCGATCACGGACGCGGCGCCGGGCGTGACGATCGAGATCGTGCCGTTCAGCGCGGACATGATGCAGAAGCTGGCGTCCGGCGAGATCGACCTGATCATCTCGGGACTTGCCCCCGATCATGCGGTGGTGCGCAGCCGGTTGCTGTTTGTCGACGATTATGCCTGCATCATGCGCGTGGGCCATGCCCTGTCGGTAGCGCAGACGCCGCTGCCGCTGGATGCGTTCCTGGCATGGCCGCATGTCGGGATCGTCGTCAGCGACCTGGCGGTCGACGGCATCGAGGTGCGGCTGGGCGGACGCCGTGCCGAGCGCCGCGTCACCGCGCGACTGCCCTATTTCCATGCGGCGCCCGCCCTGATCGCGGACAGCGATGTGCTGATGACCCTGCCGACGCGCGCGGCGATGCGGTTCGCGAACAGCTATGGACTTGCGACCCGGCCTGCCCCGGTCGAGATCGGACCGCTCGACTATCACCTGTTCTGGCACGAGCGGAATGCCCGCGATCCGGCAACGATGTGGCTTGCCGATACGCTGGCCCATCACTGCGCATCCGCGGCCTGAATAACCGATATTCAGAATTGGAGGCTGGCCGGGGACGGCATTGATCCGCATAGATTGCGAAAGACTTGCAATAGCAAGCGTCAGAGCGGGACCTCATCATGCCTATCACCCGATATCGCTTCCCGGCGGTGCTCATCGCGCTCGCCGGCTCCACAACCATGCCTGCCACCGCGCATGCGGGCGATACGCCTGCTGGCGATCCGCAAAACCAGACGACGCGCGCCGACGACATCGTCGTGACCGCGTCGGGCGGGCGCGAGCAGCAGGTAAAGGACGCGCCGGCCTCGATCAGCGTGCTGACGCGCGAGGATCTGGACCGGTTGCCCTACCGCGAGGTGACCGATGCGTTGCTGGAGATACCGGGCGTCACGGTGACGCCGGGGGAGGGCAACAGCCGCGACATTTCGATCCGCGGCATGGCGCCGCAATATACGCTGATCCTGGTCGACGGAAAACGCCTGTCGAGCCGCGAGACGCGCACCAATGGCGGCAACATCTCCGAAGGCGGGCAGCTGCCACCGCTGGAGGCGATCGAGCGGATCGAGGTGGTGCGCGGACCGATGTCCTCGCTCTACGGATCGGACGCGATGGGCGGTGTCGTCAACATCATCACCCGCCGCATCGCCAAGACGTGGCGAGGCAGCGCGCGAACCAACGGCACGATGCAGCTGGGGGCCGATTACGGCAACGTCGCCGACGGCAATTTCTACCTGTCCGGCCCGATCGCCGGCTCGGTCGGCCTGCAACTGCAAGGCGCGATGACCCGGCGCGGCGAGGACCGGGTGATCGGCGGGACCCCAGAGCGCCATGACGAAAGCCTGGCCGGCAAGATCGGGTGGAACGCCGGGCCGAACCACAGCTTCCTCGCCGAACTCGGCTATTACCGGCAGACGGTGACGGCGACCGCCGGCAAAACCGTGGCCATCAGCGCAACCGTGCCGCGGGGCACCGAGAACATCCAGGCGCAGCGCCGCTATGTCGGATCGATCAGCCATTCCGGCCAATGGGGTTTCGCCGGCTCGGAAAGCTATCTGCAACTGGAGGATGCCGAGAGCCTGCAGGACAACAAGCGGATCAAGAACACCATCGCCCAGTCGATCTGGATGGTACCGCTGCCCGCCAACGCGCTCAGCATCGGTGCATTCTACCGCCACGAAGACCTGTCCGACAAGGTCGGCAACCGGCTTGCCGGATCGACCCGCGACGGCGCGAGCCGGCGACAGGTGGCGCTGTTCGCCGAGAACGAGCTGACCGTTCTCGACCGGCTGAAGCTGACCGGCGGGCTGCGCATGGACGATGACGAGCAATATGGCACGCACTGGACGCCGCGGGCCTATGCGGTGTGGACCATCAGCCCGGCCTTCACGCTGAAGGGCGGGTATTCGCAAGGGTTCCGGGCGCCCAATCTGCGCCAGACGCTGGCGGACTGGGGGCAGACGAGCCGGGGCGGCACCATCTACGGCAATCCCGATCTGGAGGCGGAAACGTCGCGCACCATCGAGGCCGGGCTGCTGTTCGATGGCGGGGCGTTCCAAGCCAGCCTGACCGCCTATGACACGCGTTTCGACAACAAGATCACGCGCATCACCTGCATGGAGGCGGGCGCATGGTGCACGGGCGAGCCGCTGAGTTCGATCGGGCGGCCCCCGACCACCTATGTCAATGTCGACAAGGCCCGGGTTCGCGGGATCGAGGCGACGCTGGACCTGCCGCTGACCGGCACGCTCCGGCTGAACGCGACTGGCACGCTGACCGATTCCGAGCAGTTGAGCGGCGCCAATGCCGGCGCCGCGCTGAACGACACGCCCAAGCAGCAGGCGAGCGCCTCGCTCAACTGGCGACCGGATGCGCGCTTCAGCGGCTATGTGCGCGGCATCTTCCGCGGCGAGGAAGCGATCACCGAGGCGCAGATCAGCGGCAACGCCACCGTCGCGCCGTCCTATACGACGGTGGACATCGGGGCGTCGTACACGGTGTCACCCCGCTTCACCCTGCATGGCGGCGTCCAGAACGTGCTCGACAAGCGGCTGACCTTTGAAGGCTTCGGCTATGTGATCGATCCGGCGCGGATCTGGCTGGGGATCGGTACGCGGTTCTGAACGGCGATCCGGGGCCATCATAGCGTCCAGCCCGGGCGATACTGCCGGTCGAGGAATTGATTGGCCTCGGCGATGTTGGTGATCCGGCCGGCATCGCCGTCATATTCGATCGGCTGGTCCGCGCGCATCGCGACCATGCCGAGCAGCATGGTTTCGTTGAGCGGCACCGCGGTGGCGAAGGGGGAGGAGATCGCTTCCTCTCCCCGGATCGCGCGGATCCAGTTCATCTCGTGCCCCTCCCGGCCGCCCAGGATACGCGGCAGCGTGACGGGAATGGCGGCTGCGCGCGCCTCGACGCCGTCGCCGATCAGCACCGGCTTCTCGCCATAGGTGTCGTGCATCAGCATGCCGCGGTCCCCGACATACAGCACGCCGCCATCGGGGTTCATCCGCGCGCCCGCCGGCATCGCCAGCGGCGTGGGCGGCATCAGGCCACCGTCATACCAGGTCATTGTCAGCGGGCCGCCTTTGGCATTGCCGAAGCGATAGGTGGTGATGTTGGCGAGCGGATAGCTGCCCAGATCGGCGGGCGGCTTGCCGTCCCAGATATTGTCGTCGCCGCCCCAGCGGCTGTGCCGGGTCTCGACCCGCGTCGGCAGGCCCGGCTCCAGCGCCCAGAAGGGGAAGTCGACCAGATGCGCGCCCATGTCCCCCAGCGAGCCGATCCCGAAGGGCACCCAGCCGCGCCAGTTGAAATGGGCGTAATTGGGGTGATAGCCCCAGTCGACGGCTGCCGGGCCGAGCCAGACGTCCCAGTCGAGGCTGGCGGGCTTCGCCACGGGCGCGGGGCGGGCCTCTCCCTGCGGCCATAGCGGGCGGTTGGTCCAGGCATGGACCTCGCCCACTTGGCCGATCGCACCGCCGCGGATCAATTCCACCACGCGCCGGCCATCGTCCCCCGAATGGCCCTGATTGCCCATCTGGGTCACGAGCTTCGGGTTCCTTTGTGCCAGATCGCGCAGCACCCGGCCCTCGCGCACCGTGTAGGTCAGCGGTTTTTGCACATAGACGTGGATGCCGCGCTCCATCGCCATCCTGGCGGCCACGGCGTGATGATGGTCGGGGGTGGCGATCACCACCGCGTCGATGTCGCGGCGGGTATCGAACATCCGGCGATAATCGGCGAACTTGGCGGCGCGGTCATAGGCGGCCTTGAGCGGTTGCAGATCAGGGCGCGCGGCACCCTTGTCATCGACAAAGGCCTTGGCGACATGGGCGAGATCGACATCGGCCATGGCGACGATGTTCTGGCCGGTCAGCTTGGCCATGTTCTGGGCGCCCATGCCCCCGGCGCCGATCACCGCCACGTTCACCCGGTCGCTGGCGGCGATGCGGCGCGCGAACGCCCGGCCCGGCAAGGCGAGCAGCCCTGCGCTGGCCGCGGCCCCGCCCAGCCATGTCCGCCGGCTTGGGGACGTATTCTTGTCGATCATTGTCTTCTTTCCCAAAGCCTTGGCGATCGGCGAACGTTGCAAATCCAGCCGGGATTGCAAGCGCGATGCGAACCGGATCGGGTTTGCCGGGACACCCGCCGGCATCGGCCGCCTCGAAGAAACTGGCCGATGGCGACCGATTCCCTCACGTTCGCCAAGACTTTCGGCGTGCCCACTCCAGGCACATGCAGGCATCATCCGGCGCGACCAAGAGCATGATTGCCGAGAACCGTGCATAAGTACCTGTCATGCAAAGATAATGCTGCAATGAACTTTCATAAGAAGGCGATGGCGCGCCGCCATAATCAATAATGGTGCCGTGTGAAGCTCACTCTTCTATGATGGACCCTTGCGGTTCAGGCGGGAGAGTATGGGTGAAGCGTTCGGTGATCCTTTTGGCAGCGACATGGTCCGTGTCGCTTGGCGCCTGCGGTCAGGAGGATGCCGAACCGGCTGCCCCCACCACGCCGACCGTCGCCGCACCCCCGGTCACCAACGTGCCGCAATCAGCCGCGGCACTGGGATGCCAGAGCCGGTCGACCCGCTATCCCTGGGGGCGGGCGGCGTTAAGGACGTGGACGCCACGATCCACGGCAGAGGCCGAACGTCCCGAGGCGGCACCGGGCACCGCCAGCGGTGCGCCATTCCCGGCACGCCTGGTTCAGGCGTATGGCGAAGATTATGGAGAGGCACGCCGCACCGTCGTGCTGGAATGGGAGGATGGCTGCCGGCGCCAGTTCCGCGGGGAATCCTTCTCCGATGCCGATCGCACGCTGATCGACCGCGAGGTCGCCGCGCGGGCGTCGGTGGCCGATCCGGCGAGCTACCGCATCAACTATCGCCCGGGCATGACCTCACCCGAACTGGTGCAGGGCGGAAAGCTGGCGCTTCATACCACCCAGCATTTTTCCATCTGGTACGGCACGAACACCGCGGGCGAGTTCTACCGGACGATCGCGCAGCAGGGCCGGTCGATGGAGCAGGTGGTTCGCGAAACCGGCGAGTGGCTGGAGAAGCAGTGGCTGATCAATCGCGACGTGCTGGAAGCGCCGATGCCCTTTGCCGATGGCACCGATCGGCAGAAGCTCGATATCTTCCTGTGTGGCACCGGCCGGCCGATCCGGGACGGCGATGATCTGGAAGGCTGCGGGGCCAGTGCCGCAGAGACGATGGGGATTTCCGCCTGGGGCGTCGCCAAGGGCTCGAACGTGCTGGTCCATGAATTCGGCCACATGATCCAGTTCTACACTGGTGGTTTTCGCGACAAGGGCGATGCCGGGATGATCTGGGAAACCGGCGCGGAGTGGAACGCCTTTACCGTCAATCCCGTCTTCAACGCGGCCAGCGGCGATTACCTGAACCAGCTGGAAAACGGCTTCCTCTTCTCGGTCGCGCGCTACGGCGCGCATCCGATCATGACCTATCTGTACGAGCGGGATGCCACCCGCGCGCTGGTGTTCGGCACCTGGCTTCGCAACCGTCGCGATGCGAATGGCGCCACGCAGGAGGATTATCTGCCCGCCTTTGTCCGGCTGGCGCAGGACGCGGGCGTCTATCCGAACGGCTTTGCCTCGTTCGCCGACGATGCGGGCTGGTACGGTGCGCGGCTGGTGGCGATGGACTTCCTCAACCAGCGGACGATGCTCGACCAGTTGCGCCCGACGCGCACGACCAGCTGGCTGGCGCATTTCACTACGCCGCTGGTTCCGGTCGCAGGCGGGGACGCGACGCTCTACGATCCCCCGTCGCAGCGCGCCTTGCTGCAATGGGGGACCCATATCGTCCCGCTCACCGGCGATGGCCGGCAGGTGAAGGTGACCCTGACCGGCGCCACCACCGCCAACCGCGCCGCCTGGCGCTTCTCGATCGTCGCGGTCGAGCCGAACGGCACGCCCCATTACGCACCGCTGGGTATCGCCGAGGGGCAGGGGAGCGGCACGACGATGTTGACCCCGCCATCCGGCACGAAGCTCTATCTTGCGGTCACCGCCACGCCCTATGCCTATGAGACGCTCGGCTGGCAGGAAAACGGTCAACCGGTAAAGGGCACCCGTTTCCCCTACCGCGTGAAGATCGAAGGTGCCACGCCGCGCACCGGCTCCGTCGACGCCTGCGACGCGAACGCGGCGCCGGGCACATGGACCAGCAACTACACGCTGTCCGGCAACAAGGAGGGGGGGCGGCCCTGCGCCTGAGCGGGGGAGTGTACGCGCATCGCCTCTCGGCTCGCCTGCGTAAGCGGTTGGGCTATCGACTGAAATCTGCGCAGTGCGATCTTGTGATCCGCTGCCTGCCGCCATATCACCGGCCGGGACGGGGTTTCGGCTCCGTCATGATCGCGTCGGTTCCCCCGGAAGGGGGATTAAAAGGGAATCCGGTGAAGGCGAGCGGTCGCCGAAATCCGGGGCTGTCCCTGCAACTGTAAGCGGCGAGCGAGAGGCGCATGCGCCGGGCCTTCACGTCCGGCGAAGCCACTGGGGTGACCTGGGAAGGCTGCGTCTCAAGCGACGACCCGTGAGCCAGGAGACCTGCCGGCGTCTGGTCGCTCTTGCCTGGTCCAGGGGATGGCCGAGGCACGGTGTCTATCCGACGAGCGACGCCAACAGTGCGGCAGGGGCCGCATGGACGGGTGTGTTCGCTGCCGGAGGCGTCCGGTGGGCATGGTCGTTGCCGCGCGTGCGGAAGGCCCCCGCCGGTGTGCGTCAGACGCCGGAAAGATACGGGCCATGTCACTCATCACTTCGCGCGCACGCTCAGGGGCGCTGCTCGTCATCGTCGCAGCACCTGCTACGGCACAGGTCGCCGAACCCGAACAGGTCGATACAACTGCTATTCTCGTGATCGGGCACGAGGACAGGACCGGTCTCGCCACGCCCAACGCAACCGCCAGCAGGCTGAACCTGACGCCGCTGGAAACACCGGCCAGCATCGCCAGCATCGATGGCGATACGGTCCGTGCCCGCGGTGACCGGTCGATCGTCGAGGCGCAGACGCGCGCACCCGGCATCACCAGCGTTGCCGATCCGGGCAATGGCGGCACCGCGCTCGCTGCGCGCGGCTTTTCGGGCCAGGGATCGGTGCTGCAACTGATCGACGGCGTCCGGCTGTTCCCGGCTGCGGGCACGATCACCTTTCCCACCGATCCGTGGATGGTCGAGCGGATCGATGTGCTGAGCGGTCCGGCGTCCGTGCTGTACGGACAGGGGGCGCTGGGCGGCGCGGTGAACGTCGTCATGCGCCAGCCCGATGCGACAAGAACCGGGTTCGAGGGCGAGGTCGGCTATGGTGCGCAAAACAGCGTTCGCGCCGCGGGCGGGATCGGCGGGCCGATCGACGAAGCGCTCGCCTACCGCGTCGATGGCAGCTGGTGGCGCTCGGACGGCTATGTCGATCGCGGCCGCTCGCGCAGCCTCGCGCTGTCCGGCACGCTGCGCTGGACGCCTGCATCGACGCTGGCGATCACGCTGCGCGGCGATCACGGTGATCAGCGTCCCATGGCCTATTTCGGCACGCCGCTGATCGACGGTCGGCTGGATGCGCGCAACCGCACGACCAACTACAATGTCGCCGACGCCCGGATGCACTTTCGCGACGATCGCGCGACGCTGCAGGTCGACTGGATGCCAAGCGAGACGCTGCACTTCTCCAACATCGCCTATCGGCTGACCAGCGACCGGTTCTGGCGCAATCTGGAAAGCTATCGCTGGGTCGCGGGTACGATCCGCCGCGGCGACAATTTCGGCATCCGCCACGATCAGACGCAATGGGGCGATCAGGCCAGCATGACGCTGAAGACCCCGATCTCGGATGCGATCGGCAATGCCCTGGTGATCGGGGTCGACGCCAATCTGGTAAAGTTCACGCATGCGAACAACTTCGGGTCGGACCCACAGGGCGACACGATCGATCCCTTCGCCTTCAACCCCGGCCTGTTCCTCGACACGCAGGGGATCGCACCCCGCTACCGCACAAGAACGGAGGCATTCGCCGTCTTTGCGGAGGACCGGGTGACGCTGGGGGGCGGCGTGTCGATCATTGGCGGCCTGCGCCATGAAGAGGATCGCGTGCGGCGCTGGGCGATCGCCTATCCGGGCGGCGACCGTGCCGACACCTTCGTGTTCGACCGGACGTTTCGCAACACGACGTGGCGTGTGGGTACGGTGTGGCAACCGGTGTCCACAGTGTCGCTCTATGCGCAATTTGCGACGGGGGTCGATCCGTTGGGGACGTTGACGACGGTCGGCACGGGGCAGGTGGCGTTCGGCAATGCGCGCGGGGATCAGGTCGAGGCCGGGGTGAAGGCGGTGTTTGCGCAAGGGCGCGGCACGGCGACGCTGGCCGCGTATCGCATCGTGAAGAAGGGGCTGCTGGCGCAGCGTACGGTGTCCAGTCCGATCGAGCAGGTCGGGCAGCGTTCGGCCAGGGGGATCGAGGGGGCGGTGGCCTTTGCGCTGCCACATGGGCTGGGGATCGATGCGAACGGGTCGATGCTGGATGCGCGGTTCGACGATTTCCTGTCGGACGGCATCCGCTTCGACGGCAGGACACCGCCGGGCATTGCCGAGACGATGGCCAATGTCTGGCTGCGCTGGGATGCGACACCCCGGCTTCAGCTGCGTGGCGGCCTTCGCCATGTCGGCCGGCGTTTCTCGGACAATGCCAATCGTTTCCGCATTCCCGGCTATGCAACCATCGACGCGACGATCTCCTATGCGCTGACCGATCATGTGGCGGTGGACCTGCGCGGCTATAATCTGCTCGACAAGGATTATGCGGTCACCAGCTATGGTGAGGGGCAGTGGATCCTCGGCCGCCCGCACTCGCTCGATATCGCGCTTCGTGCCGCGTTCTGACATCGGGCGGGTGGCGCTACGCTGGCTGTTCCTCACCCATCGCTGGGCGGGGATCGCGGCGTGCCTGTTCTTCGGGATGTGGTTCGCCTCGGGACTGGTGATGCTCTACATGCCCTATCCAGCCTTGTCGCCGGCCGCGCGCTGGGCCGGGGCGGCGCCGATCGACTGGTCGAGGGTCGACGTGCCGGCGCCGCTCGCGACCGGGCAGGGGAGGCTGCTGCTGGAAATGCGCGATACCGAACCGGTATGGCGGATCGAGCGGGATGACGGCGTCATCGATACCGTGCCCGCACGAAACGGCGCGGTGCTGCCGGCCGTCGATCATGGCTATGCCCGGCGGGTGGCGGCGAACTTTTCCGGAACGCGTGCCATCCGGGCAGATCAGGTCATGCACGACCAATGGACCGTCGCCGGTGGGTTCGACCGGCATCGCCCCTTGTGGAGGGTCGCGCTCGGCGATGCCGCGGGCACCGACATCTATGTCTCGTCCGCAACCGGACTGCCTGTCCAGCGCACCAAACGCGTGCAGCGGATCTGGAACTGGCTGGGGTCGGTGCCGCACTGGCTGTATCCGACGGTCCTGCGACAGGACAATGCGGCGTGGCGTCAGGCGGTGATGTGGGTGTCCGGCCCCTGCATCGCGGTCGCCCTGACCGGCATATGGATCGGCATCCTGCGCCTGCGTCCGGGGCAGCGGCGATATAAGGCAGGGCGCATCAGCCCGTATCGCGGCTGGATGCTGTGGCACCATGTCAGCGGTCTTGTTGGCGGGGTGTTCCTGCTCGGCTGGATCGTCAGCGGATGGCTGTCTGTCGATCCGGGGCGGCTGTTCGCCGGAGGGACGGCACCGGTCGAGGCGCTTCGCCGCTACCGTGCGATCGATGGCGACACCGGCCTCGCGCCGGCCCGGCTGGCAATGGTGGCACCGGATGCCCGAACCATTGAGATCACCAACGCGGCCGGCCTGCCGCGGGTCGTGGTCGACCGGGCATCGGATCATCCCCGCTTTCTCGACGCACGAACCATGGCGCACCCAGGCGATGCGACGGCCGTCATCGTCAAGGCGAGCGCACCGCTGGTGGCCGGTGGCGCTCTTTGGCGGATCGACCGGCTGACCCGGTCGGATGCCTATTGGGGGCTGACCAGACCCTTGCCGATCCTGCGGCTGCGGTTCGACAATCATGCGCGAACCTGGCTTTATATCGATCCGGCCACCGGCGACGTGGTCGAGCGACAGGATCGGGCCCGCCGCCTGTATCGCTGGATGTTCGACCTGCCGCATACATGGGACTGGCTGTGGCTGGTCGCATCGCGGCCGGTGCGCGATCTGGTGATCTGGCTGATGTCCGCCTTTGGTCTGGTCGTATCGGTCAGCGGCGTGTGGCTCGGCTACCGGCGCCTGTTGCGATAGGGATCGCCGCACCTGCCGATCAGGCCGTGGATGACGTCTCCATTCGCGCAGCGAGTTGCGTATCGATCAATGCCCGGAAGGATTCGGCGAGCTTCTGGCAATCGGTTTCGGGATGGATGATCCGGCGCATCATGCTGCCCAGACCCAGTGCCAGCACCAGATCCACCAGCACCTCGCGGTCGACGATCCCGACGCAGTCGACGCCCAGGGCCTCGAGGGCTGCGTGCAGGCTGCTGCGGACGCGGTTGTCGATGTCGCGGTAGATATGGGCCACGCGCGGGTTGCGGGCCGCCTCCGCCATGATCTCGGTCATCATCCGGCATTCCTCGACCGGCTCGTCACAGGCGTGGAAGCGGTTGATCCAGTCGCGAATAGCCTGATGATCGTCGCGGGCGATCGCGGCACGGACGCAATCCTCCTGAAGCCAGGCCTCGACATCCTCGCTCGCGATCGCGGCGATGATGTCCTCCTTGCTGGCAAAGTCGCGGTAGATCTGCCCGACCTTGATGCCGGATGCGGCCGCGATCTGGGCCATGCCGGTCTGATGGAACCCATTGTCGGCGAACAGCGTTCTCGCCGTATCCAGCAGGTGACGGCGTCGTTCGTCCGCGCGTGGTGTGCGGCGCGAACAGCAGGGGGGAAGCGCCAGGGTCACGCGTGCAATCCTCTCATCTTACTTGTTATCTCTTGCCAATCTCGGTTCGCCCCGATTACAGGGGCAAAAAATGTGAGTGATCGATCACTCACACTTAGTGTCTCTTGCAGGCGGATTCCATGAAAAACATCGTACCGGCTCTCGGTTTGGCGTTGATCCTTGCCGGATGCGGCGGGGGTGGTGAGCAACAGCAACAGCAGCCCGCCGGGCCACCGCAGGTCGGCGTGGTCGAGGTGCGGGACGAGGCGGTGACGCTGACCACCGAATTGCCTGGCCGGACCAGCCCGTTCGAGACGTCGGACGTGCGCCCGCAGGTCAACGGCCTGATCCTGGCGCGCCTGTTCCAGGAAGGCGACTTCGTGCGCGAGGGGCAGCCGCTCTACCGGATCGATCCGGCCCCGTATCAGGCGCAGGTCGCCAATGCCCGCGCCGGCGTCGCCCGGGCGCGCGCCGCGATCGCATCGAGCGCGGCGCTGGCCCGCCGCTATGGCGAACTGGTCAAGATCAACGCGATCTCGCGCCAGGAACTGGAGAATGCGACCACCAGCGCGCAACAGGCGCAGGCGGACGTCGCGGCCCAGCAGGCCGCCCTGCGCACCGCGCAGATCGACCTGAACCGCACCACGCTGCGTGCGCCCATCTCCGGCCGGATCGGCCGCTCGGTCTATACCACCGGCGCACTGGTCAGCGCGTCGCAGACCGATCCGCTGACCACCATCCAGCGCCTCGACCCGATCTATGTCGACATCCAGCAGTCGAGCGCCGACCTGCTGCGCCTGCGCCAGCAGATCATGTCGGGCGAGCTCGCCCGCGGGGGCGGTGCCGCGCGCGTCCGCCTGAAGCTGGAGGATGGATCGACCTATCCGCAGGAAGGCACGCTGAAATTCGCCGACGTGACCGTCGATCCCGCCACCGGCAGCCAGACGATCCGCGCCGTCTTCCCGAACACGCGCGGTCTGTTGCTGCCCGGCATGTTCGTGCGTGCCGAGCTGGTCGAGGGCACGCGCGCCCATGCGCTGGTCGTGCCGCAGCGCGGCGTCACCCGTGACGAGCGGGGCCAGGCGGTCGCGCTGGTCGTGGGCGCCGATGGCAAGCTGGCCCAGCGGGTCATCACCGCACCGCGTACCGTCGGGCAGAACTGGCTGGTCACGGGCGGTCTGAAGGCCGGCGACAAGGTCGTGGTCGAGGGCGCGCAGAACCTGCAGCCCGGCACGCCGGTAAAGGCCGTGCCGTACCGCGAGAATGCGGGTCAGCAGGGCGGCCAGCCCGGCAATCAGGCGGGCGCCCAGCAGGGCGCCCAGCCGTCCGGCCAGCAAAAGGCCGGAGCACAGGGTAAGTAATCATGGCCCGCTATTTCATCGACCGACCCATCTTTGCATGGGTCATCGCGCTGATCCTGATGCTCGCGGGTGGCCTGGCCATCCGCAGCCTGCCGATCGCCCAGTTCCCCTCGATCGCACCGCCCCAGGTGACGATCAATGCCACCTATCCCGGTGCGGACGCCGAAACGCTGGAACGCACCACCACCCAGATCATCGAGCAGCAGCTGAGGGGTATCGACAACCTCCGCTATTTCTCGTCGTCCTCGTCCTCGGCGGGCACGGTCACCATCACGCTCACCTTCGAGCAGGGGACCGATCCCGACATCGCGCAGGTGCAGGTGCAGAACAAGCTGCAGGCGGCGACCTCGCTCCTGCCGCAGGAAGTGCAGCGCCAGGGCATCCAGGTGGCGAAGTCGGCCGCCAGCTTCCTGCTGGTCGTGGGTCTGTATTCCAAGGACGGATCGCATAACGGCAACGATCTGGCCGACTATGTCTTCTCGCGGTTGCAGGACCCGATCAGCCGGGTGAACGGCGTCGGCGAGCTCCAGGTGTTCGGCGCGCAATATGCGATGCGTATCTGGGCCGACCCGGTCAAGCTGAACAGCTATCAGCTGACCATGGCCGACATCAGCAGCGCGGTGCAGGCGCAGAACGCGCAGGTTTCCGCCGGCCAGATCGGGGCGCAGCCCGCCACCAAGGAGCAGATGCTCAACGCCACCGTTTCGGTGCAGTCGCGCCTCCAGACACCCGAGGAATTCGCCAATATCCGCCTGAAGACCACGCCGAACGGCGCGGTGGTGCGGCTGGGCGACGTGGCCCGTGTCGAGCTGGGCGCGGAGAATTACGCGTTCAAGCTGGAATATAATGGCAAGCCCGCATCGGGCTTCGGCGTCCGCCTGGCGCCGGGCGCCAATGCGCTCGACACCGTCGAGGCGGTAAAGGCGCGGACCGAGGAGATCGCCAAGGGCTTCCCGGCCGACGTGCAGGTCATCTATCCGTACGACACCACGCCGTTCGTGCGCCTGTCGGTGGAGCAGGTGATCCACACGCTGGTCGAGGCGGTGATCCTGGTCTTCCTGGTGATGTTCCTCTTCCTCCAGAACTGGCGCGCCACGGTCATCCCGACGATCGCGGTTCCGGTGGTGCTGCTCGGCACCTTTGCGGTGATGGCGGTTGCCGGTTATTCGATCAACACGCTGACCCTGTTCGGCATGGTGCTGGCCATCGGCCTGCTGGTCGACGACGCGATCGTCGTCGTCGAGAATGTCGAGCGTCTGATCCAGACCGAGGGGCTGAGCCCCAAGGAAGCGGCGAGGAAGTCGATGGACGAGATCAGCGGCGCGCTGATCGGCATCGGCCTGGTGCTGTCCGCGGTGTTCCTGCCGATGGCGTTCTTCGGCGGGTCGACCGGCGTGATCTATCGCCAGTTCTCGATCACCATCGTGTCGGCCATGGTGCTGTCGGTGCTGGTCGCATTGATCCTGACGCCGGCACTCTGCGCCACGATCCTGAAGCCGCACGACCCGACCAAGCATGAGGGCAACGGCCCGCTGGCCCGCTTCTTCCGCTGGTTCAACGACCGGTTCGACCGGGGCACGAACAAGTATGAAGGCGGTGTGAAGCGCACCGCGCGGAGCTGGAAGCGGTCGGCGGTCATCTATCTGATGATCGTGCTGGGCATGGGCTTCCTGTTCTGGCGCCTGCCCACGGGCTTCCTGCCCGAAGAGGATCAGGGCAGCGTCTTCGTGCTGGTGCAGGGGCCGGCCGGCGCCTCCACCGCGCGCACCGACAAGGCGCTGGGTGTCGTGCGCGACCACTTCCTCCAGAAGGAAGCGGCCAGCGTGCAGGGCGTGTTCACGATCAGCGGCTTCTCGTTCGCAGGGCAGGGCCAGAATGCGGGTCTCGCCTTCATCAACCTGAAGCCGTGGGAGGATCGCTCCGGCGCCGAGAACAAGGCGCAGGCGATCGCGGGCCGTGCCATGGGGCCGTTCTCGCAGTTCAAGGATGCGATGATCTTCGCCCTGGTGCCGCCCGCGGTGCAGGAACTGGGCAATGCCACCGGCTTCGACCTCCAGCTCGTCGATACCGGCGGGATCGGGCATGAAAAGCTGGTCCAGGCGCGCAACATGATGCTGGGCATGGCGATGCAGGATCCGCGCGTCGCGCAGGTCCGCCCGCTCAGCCTGGAGGATGCGCCGCAGTTGAAGGTCGATGTCGATCAGGACCGGGCGCGCGCGCTGGGCCTGGACATCGCCACCATCAACTCGACCATCTCCACCGCCTGGGGTGGTGCCTATGTCAACGACTTCATCGACCGTGGCCGGGTGAAGCGCGTCTATCTCCAGGCGGATGCGCCGTATCGCATGTCGCCGGAAAGCCTGGGCGACTTCTACGTCCGCGGCGGCTCCAGCGCGATGGCACCGTTCACGGCCTTCTCGACGCTGGAATGGACCAAGGCGCCGGTGCAGCTGACCCGCTACAACGGTCAGCCGGCCATGCAGCTGCAAGGCGCGCCTGCGCCCGGGCAGAGCACGGGTGCCGCGATGGAGGCGATGCAGGAGATCCATGGCAAGCTGCCGCCCGGCACCAGCCTGGAATGGACCGGCCTGTCGTACGAGGAGCAACTGTCCGGTGGTCAGGCGCCTGCACTTTATGCGCTGTCGCTGCTGATCGTCTTCCTCTGCCTCGCCGCGCTTTATGAAAGCTGGTCGGTGCCGATCGCGGTGCTGCTGGTGGTGCCGCTGGGCGTGGTCGGTGCGCTGTTGGCGGCGACGCTGACCGGGCTCAACAACGACATCTACCTTCAGGTGGGCCTGATCACCACGATCGGTGTGGCGGCCAAGAACGCGATCCTGATCGTGGAGTTCGCCGAGGAGCGCGTGCGTGCCGGCATGGGCGTGTTCGAGGCGGCGGTGGAGGCGGCAAGGCTGCGTCTGCGGCCGATCCTGATGACCTCGCTCGCCTTCATCTTCGGCGTGCTGCCGCTGGCACTGTCGACGGGCGCGGGCGCAGGCGGCCAGAACGCGATCGGCCGGTCGGTGGTGGGCGGCATGTTCACCGCGACCGTCTTCGGTATCTTCCTGGTGCCGATGTTCTTCGTCGTCGTCAGCCGGCTGTTCGGGCACGGCAAGCATGACGACACATCCGGTGCGCACCCGTCCGCGTCCTCCGACGTGACACCCGATGGTGGCAACCGGTCGTCAGGTGGCGGCGCAGCGCCGCAGTCATCAGGTGGCGGCATCGCGCCGCAGGGAGCGTAGAGCGTGAGCGTCGTGAACAAGTCTCTCCTGATCGCCGCATTGTCGGCCGGCACCATGCTGGCCGGGTGCAACCTTGCCCCCAAATATGTCCGCCCGGTCGGCGCCGTCCCCGTGACGTTGCCGCAGGGCGGCGCCTATCCGGCCGCGGCGACCGATGCCCGCGACATCACCGCGATCGGCTGGCGCGACTTCTTCCTCGACCCGCGCCTGCGCCAGGTCGTGGACATGGGGCTGGCCAATAACCGCGACCTGCGCGTGGCGGCTGCCAACGTGCTTCAGGCGCGGGCGCAGTACCGGGTCCAGCGTTCGAACATCGTGCCGACCACCACGGTGTCCGGCACGGGCATCTACACCAACAACATCTTCGGTGCGGCAGGTGCGTCCGGGGGTGGCACGGGTGGAACCGGTGCCGGGACCGGCGCGGGCACGGGCGGTGGCACCGGTACAGGTGGCGGCACGGGAACCGGGGGCGGCTCCGGTGGGACCGGCGCGGGTGTCGGGACCGGCCAGCAGTCCTCGAACATCGAGGCCTATGCGGTCAATGCGGGCTTTTCCAACTTCGAGCTGGATCTGTTCGGCCGGCTGCGCAACCTGAACCGCGCGGCCCAGGAGCAGGTACTCGCCTCCGAGGAGGCGCAGCGTTCGACCCGCATCAGCCTGATCGCCGAGATCGCCAGCGCGTGGCTGACCATGGCGTCCGACCAGGAGCAACTGCGCCTGTCGCAGGAAACGCTGAAGACCTTCCAGCAGACCTTGGACCTGACCCAGGCGCAGTTCCGCATCGGGGTCGGCTCCGAACTGGAAGTGCGCCAGTCGGAGACGAACTACCAGTCGGCGCGCAACGACATCGCGGCGCTGCGTACCACCATCGCGCGCGACCAGAACGCGCTCAACCTGCTGGTCGGCACCACCGTGCCCGCAACCATGCTGCCGGGCGAACTGGGTGGCGAGACCTACACGCTGGATTCGCTGCCCAGCGACCTGTCGTCGCAGGCGCTGCTGCGCCGGCCGGACGTGCTGCAGGCCGAGCATCAGTTGCTCGCCGAGAACGCGAATATCGGCGCGGCGCGTGCGGCCTTCTTCCCCACCATCTCGCTGACCGCGACACTGGGGACGATCAGCACGGCGCTGTCCGGTTTGTTCAACGGGGGCAGCTTTACCTACAATGCCAGCCCCGCGGCCGCCCTGCCGCTGTTCGACGGCGGTCGGCGTCGCGGTAATCTGGACTATGCGCGGGCGTCCGAGCAGGTGGCGGTCGCCACCTACGAAAAGACGATCCAGACCGCGTTCCGCGAGGTGGCGGACGCGCTGGCGCAGCGCGGCACGATCGGCGAGCAGGTGTCGGCACAATCGGCGCGGGCCAATGCCGCGCGGGTCGCCGCACGCCTGTCCGACGCCCGCTTCCGCGCCGGCGTCGACTCCTTCCTCACCACCCTCGACGCACAGCGCACCGCCTATGCCGCGGAACAGACCCTCGTCGGTGCCCGCCTCACCCGCGCCAGCAATACGGTCGAACTCTACCGCGCCCTGGGCGGCGGCCTACAGGACGAAACAACACCGCCCCGCTAACGGCACCGGCCCGGCGCATGACGGTGCCGGGCCGCTTGCGGTCCAGCGAGGAGCGCGAGGTAGTTTACGTGTTTCCCGACCTAGCAACGACGTCCCGGGCAAGGATGTGCCGGGCGTCCTCCGAATATTTTGGATTCCGGAAGAATTGATGCCGGATATGGTCGAACGATCGACGCAGGGCACCTTGGCCCGGCGAGTAGAAGGGCAGCGCGAGCAAGGCGCCTGAGCGTAGCGACACACCCATCTTGCCAACCCATCGCCCGTTTCTGGTCAGGCCGGACGACGCAACCAGGCTGGGCCAGGTCATGCCGAAGTGATCGAGCGAGGCCATGATGTCGGACTCGTAGGTCCGTCCGACAAAACCATTCGCCTCCTTCAGCACGCCGACGGGCCGGGTGTGCCGGATGGGAATGGCATCGATGATCGCAAAGCGGCGGAACTCGGGCGGCAGGACGCTGCCCCAGATCAGATCGATGCCGCTTTCCCAACCATATTCGAAGAGCGGGGCCACGTGCTTCAGCGCGGTGCGCGAAAAGAAGGGCGCCATCATCTCGATATAATTGACGCAGCGGAACCTGAAGAACGGGTTCTGGATCGTGCCCGCATAGGTACAGAAACTGTCCCAGGTCAGGCTCGGCTGGAAGATGTTGAAGCCATATTCCTGGCCCATCGCGAACAGCCGGCTGAGATCGGTGGCATTCGTGTCAATATCGTCGTCGATCAGGGCAACGAAATCATACTGCTCGATAAAGTCCGAATGCTGTGCAAGTGTGACCTTCCAGCCCTGGATCTTTGAGCCCGGAACATGGATGTGAAAGATACCGGGGTGGGTGTCCGGACCCGGGTCACCCGAGACGAAGGACGCCACCAGCAGATCGAAATCCCGTCCGCCGCTGGGATCGAGCCAGCGCTCATGCAGGCTGTTTGCGCCTGCCCTCGTGATGACGAGATTTCGTGATGTGGCCGGCCCTAGCATTTATCGCGCATCCATAGCGTGCATGACGTCACCGTGATCGCGACGGCCACGCCATAGCCCCATCGATGTCGGTGCGTTTCCGCAAATCGGGAGCGATACCTTATCGGTAAATCCGGCAATTTTTTTCATGGCAAACTCTCCGGATCCACAGGTCGTGGTACGTCGCACCAAAATCATAACAACGCTTAAATCGAGGATGATCCTTCCAGCGTCTTCATATGATCGACAATAGCCGGCGATAGCCAGAGCTTGCGTTCGACATATGATTTGGCGATTTGCTTGATCTTGTAGGCCGCCTTTTTGCGAAATACCAAAGCGTCGCAATATTGCCGGATTTCCGGAAATTTCCTGGCAACGTCGGCATAGGGCTGGTGCCAGGAGCGGCCCCAGGGGGCATAGGATCCTTGCCATGGCCGGGGATTGGACATGAAGTGGACGATCGATGGCTGCGCAATATCCTCCAGGCCGTAGCCAAGGATGAAGCCGGGGAAATTCCAGCGTATCGAGGCATAATCGCGACGACCCTCGGTGACGCGATTGATGATCGTCTGATCTTCGAAGTGCAGCGCGCTGGTTGCGGTCCCGATCTGTGCCAGAGCTTCACGGGATATGTCCGCCCAGCTGTGCCGATTGACCCTGAAGACACCGCTGTTGACGTAATCTTCGCCAAATGGACGAATTTCGGCCTCGAACCCGTCCGGCAATCGTTTGATGCCATTCAGATAGACCATCGGATCGCGCACCGCGCAAAGATGGCCGTCTCTAGGCGAGAATTCGAGCAATGGCGTAAGATCGCCGACTACTTGCGTGTCGCCGTCCAGATAGAGAATTTCGGAATAATCCGGTGCCAGCATCTGATCGAGAAAAAGACGGGCATTCATGATGTGCAGGTTGCCCAAGAACGCCGGGCTTTCCCAAATGTAGAGAATGTTGTTCTGGATGCAGACGCTCTCGATATCGGCGCTTTCTGCACCGCGAACGGCCGTCAGGTCGAAAAGGATGACATCGCAATGCGCAGGCGACATTCTCCTGGCCTGGATGGCACTGACCAACGATTGAAAAAGATACCCCTCATTGGCGATGTAACACACGCATGTTCGTCGCGATGAAGAATTAACAGCCACGGAAATTCCTTTTGCATGCGTCGTGCGGCGTGGATGCGCGTAATGGGACCAGTCGGATATCACGCATACATCGTCTTCCATGATAGAAAAACAGCGGATTCCCGTTGCTTATCAGGATGCCGCTTGTCAATTGCGCTACCATGCCGCGCGGCATGGCCTATTCGGGCCTAGATCGCGGGATTTTGCCACCGCAACCCCCTAATGTATGCCGATATGGCACAAAGTACTCAGATATAAGCTTTTACGTCGGGGTGGCTCTTTGTGGACATGCCGTTTAGACGGTCTCGTATCGCATGGTTTTTCCAGCGATCACAAAGATATGTTGGCCAAAAATGCCGCCAAGGCAAAACGGCGATACGGGAGCGGAACAACACGCATCCACCAGCCCACATGCCTCGGGACGGGTGGATGCTCACTCCTTTCGAGGTGCTGTAAGCCCATGGCAGCGATCCGGCAGTGTCGGCAGATTGACATCAACAAGCCTGTTATGAGCGATCGTCGTCGCATGTCCTGGTGGCTGAGCCTTGGTGCAGGATTGAGCCTGGGCACTACGGCTGCCTGCACCCCGCTTCCGCCTAAATGTGCAAAAACGATCAACTTGCGGGATTATCGTGTGACGTTCGATGAGGCGTTCGACACGCTGGATGTGTCTGCACATGGCCCCAATACGCGCTGGACCGCACATACGCCATGGAACGGCGATTTCGGGGAGTCCGCCTTTGTCGACCCGGGGGACAATTTCCCATTCTCCGTCAAGGACGGCATTCTGACGATCGGGATGAAGCGCGGAGCCGACGGAAAGTGGCGCTCGGGCCTTTTATCGTCGAGCGACGCCGCAGGCCGTGGTTTTATGCAACGCACAGGCTATTTCGAGATGCGCGCCATGCTGCCCAAGGGTGACGGCGTATGGCCCGCCTTCTGGCTGGGCTCGATCGGCAAGAAGGGGCAGGCCTCTCCGGAAATCGACGTGCTGGAATATTATGGCCATGATCCCGCGACCTATGTCACCACGACCCATCTGTGGACCGACGGCAAAAGCGTCGACCAGGGGCCGGAGGTGGTGCGGGTTCCGGCACAGTCACTGACCACCGCAATGCACCGGTTCGGAGTCAGCGTCGAAGTGGACGCGATAAACGTCTTTCTGGACGGTCGGTCGGTTGCCTGTTTCCATTCAGCGCCGGCCTATCTGCAGCCGAAGATGATCCTGCTCAATCTTGCTGCCGGCGGTGGCTGGCCGATCGACAAGATGCCGGACGACCGCGAGATGAAGGTCGATTACGTCAGGGCCTATGTAAGAAAATAGATCCGGCATCATCCGATCATCAAGGCGGATGTGCCGCGCAGTTAACAGGATGGCACTGCATGAAAGTCCATGTTCATCTAGCCTATGGCTATGACCCGGCCGTGTGGGGGCGAAAGTTCGACGATGGCAGCCTGATCGGCATCAACGAGCGTGATCCCTATGGGTATCGTCACGCGGCACCGATGGTGGCTGCGATGACATCGTCGAAAGATCATGCGGAAGGCAGGCTGGGGCGTTTGATCCGGCTGGGCGCGCGCGCCATTCTGGGATTCGATTTCGTGCACGCCTGGCGAAACCGTGCGGCGATCTGCGCCGCGGACGTCGTATGGACGCATACGGAATCCCAGCATCTCGCTATCAGTCAGATGTTCAAGGTGAAGCGCTTGGATCAAGAGGCGCGTCCCAAGCTATTGGCGCAAAGCGTCTGGCTGATGGATCGTTGGGACCGATTGTCCAAGGTGCGCCGCGCATATTACCGCCGGCTGCTTCGTCACGCCGATGTGCTGACTTTTCATTCGCGCGAGAATCTAACCATGGCGCGGACGCGCCTCCCCGATGCGCAAAGCGAACATGTATTGTTCGGCATCAACGCCTCCGACAGGGTCGCTCCCGTTCGCGACGACGCCGCGGGATCGACGTTGATCATTGCGGTCGGCAATGACGTGCACCGCGACTGGTCGACCCTCATCAAGGCGGTTGCCAGGCATCCGGACTGGAGGCTGCGCATCGTGTCCACCACCTGTTCGAAGTCACTGGCGGCAGGCGTTGCGAATGTCGAGATCGCCGGAGTAGGCGACAATGCCGGGCTTAAAAGTCTCTACCGGCAATCGGCGATCGCCATCGTCCCTCTGCTGCCAAACGCCCATGCCTCGGGCATCACGGCCTTGCAGGAAGCTGCGCTGAACGGGGTCGCAACCATTGCAACCGATGTCGGCGGTTTGCGCGACTATTTCGACGATACGGAAGTCACCTATGTCGAGAGCAGCAGTGTGACGGCGCTGGAGACCGCGATCGAGCGCCTGCTGGCGAACCCGGCATTGCGCTATGATCGGGCGGTTGCGGCGCAGGCACGAATGGGGGCCGAGGGCCTGAGTTCCTATGCCTTCGCCAAGCGCCACGTCGAGATTTCAAGACGCGTTCTGGGCGGCCGCTAAACACCTGTCGCCAAAGAAGGTTGCGCCCGGTCCACCGCAAAAAAGCGTCCCAATATGGGTGAAGCAATTGACCAATCTTATTGCAAACATTGAATTTATGCTTCAGGGGAAGTGTCAGTTTCGCGTCGCATGATAAGAAGTTGTAAAAAACTCGATCAATGCTGAAGCGATGCGGCAAAACACACATCCAATCCAATTCCGTTGCGTGAAACTGCGACGCTGTTTGGCTGGAAAGGGGCTGGCATCATGTACCTGACACAAGGAAGGATCGGCGAAATCAGCATCTCCGATACCCCCAAGGACAAAAATGCCGGCGAAGCTCTTTTGCGTGTCCTGGACTTGCTTGTCGGGATCATCGCCGTTGTCGTTTTCGCGCCGTTGCTCATCGGTCTTGCGCTGGCGATCTACATCACCAGCCCGGGGCCGCTGATCTTCGCACAGCCGAGGATCGGGCGTAACGGTCGCATGTTCCGGTGCTTCAAGTTCCGGACGATGGTGGTCGACGCCACCGAACGGCTTGAGCAGCTTCTGGCGAGCGATCCGCTGGCGCGGGCGGAATGGGCACGGGATCACAAGTTGCGCAACGATCCGCGCATCACCCCGCTGGGCGCCTTCCTGCGCAAGAGCAGCCTTGATGAGCTGCCGCAGTTCTTCAACCTCATCAACGGCACGATGAGCATCGTCGGCCCCCGACCGATCGTTGCCGCGGAAGTCGTGCGCTATGGTCGTCGCTTCAACGAATATTGCAGCGTGCGCCCCGGCATCACCGGGCTTTGGCAGGTCAGCGGGCGCAGCGATACCACGTATCGGCGCCGTGTCGCGCTGGATGTCGCCTATTCACGCCATCGGTCGCTGGGTCTGAACCTGAAGATCATGGCGATGACCGTGCCTGCGGTCCTGGCCGCCAAGGGCAGTCGCTGATCCTGCGTGGGCAGGCAGGAAGGGTTGAAGCTATTGCCGCGTGATCGTGCATCCAAGAGCGGGGGCGGGCGCCTGCTCGTCAACGGGCGTTTCCTTTATGCCCGCCCGACCGGCGTCCAGCGCGTCTCGATGGCCTTGCTGCATCAGATCGGTGCGCGCCGGCACGAACTGGAAGATGTGTTCCCGGGCGGAATACAGGTCGAGGCGCCCCCCGGCGATGCGGCATCGTCGATCGCCGGCGTGGCCGTACACAAGGCGGGACGCGTTCGCGGGCAGCTCTGGGAGCAGGTCAGCCTGCCACGACAGGCACGGCAACGTGGGAAAGGCCAGGACGACCTGATCCTGTCCTTGTCGAATGTCGGGCCGCTGGCGGCTGCGCGCGGCATCACGATGATCCACGATGCGCAGGTCTATACCGCGCCGCAATCCTATTCGAAGGCGTTCGTACGCTGGTATCGCTTCCTGCTTCCGCGTCTGGGACGCCGGAACGTGCAGGTGCTCACCGTGTCGCACTTCTCCAAGCAGCAACTCGTCAGCTATGGCGTAGCCCCCGAAGCGCGCATCACCGTCATACCCAATGGTTGCGATCACGTGCTCGGCTTTGCCAGCGACATGGCGACGGTCGATCGGCTGAAGCTGGCAGCGGGCCGCTATGTCGTCGCGCTGGCGACGACGCAGCCGCACAAGAATATCGCCGTGCTGCTGCGCGCCTTTGCCGATGGCGCGATGGGGGATGTAAAGCTGGTCCTGCTCGGCAAGGCGAGCGCGGCGGAGATGAAGGCGGCCTATCCCTTCATGCCCGACGACGTCCTGTTCACCGGCGCGATCAGCGATGCCGAGCTACGCGGCCTGTTGGAACAGGCGCTATGTTTTGCAATGCCGTCCACGACCGAGGGGTTCGGCCTTCCGCCGCTCGAGGCGATGATCCTGGGTACGCCGGCGATCGTCGCGCCTTGCGGTGCGCTGCCGGAGGCATGTGGGGAGGGTGCATTATACGCGGCGCCCGACCGGCCGGACGTCTGGCAGGCGCAGATGCGTGCCTTGCGTGACGACAACGGGTTGCGCGAGGCGATGAAGGCCAAGGGGAAGGTGCAGGCGGGGCTCTTCACATGGGAGAGGGCGGGGGACGTTCTGATCGAGACGCTGCGGCGCTGTTCGCGGCAGTAGGTGGCGCAGAATGGTACGCGGTGAGCGTCGATGGAGTGTCCAGACACCTAACCCTTTGATAGGCGTGTCGGGGTGGGGAATGCGTAATCGTATCAACGGTTGCATCGAATTGCAGGGAAACGGGCTGGTACGATGAAGGTCGCTATTGTCATTGCAAGCGTTGGCCGGCCGCAAGAACTGGCGCGCTGGGCCGATCATTGCCGTCGCCAGACGCTGACGCCCTGCGAGATCGTCTTTTCCATCGCGTCCGATGCGGATCTGCCCGCAGGCTTCCACGACAACACCGTTACCGTTCTGCGAGGCCCCAAGGGATCGTCGCACCAGCGCAATTCCGGGTTGAACGCGCTCACCAGCGCGCCGGATGTCGTCGCCTTCTTCGATGACGATTACGTGCCCAGCCGACGCTGTCTGGAGGGGATCGCCCGCGTGTTCGAGGCGCATCCGGAACTGGTCGGCACTACCGGCCGGCTGCTCGCCGACGGCATTCACAGCGCCGGCATCGACTTCGAAACCGCATCCGCGATGATCGCGCGCTTCGATGCGGAGGATGCCGCACCCAACCTCGCGCTGAACGAGACGCTGGGCACCTATGGCTGCAACATGGCGTTCCGCTGGTCGGTGGTGAAGGACGTCCGCTTCGACGAACGGCTGCCGCTTTACGCCTGGCAGGAGGATGTCGATTTCTCGCGCCGGCTGCGCGATCACGGCGTTGTGGCACGGACCGAGGCATTTGTTGGCGTCCATCAGGGCGTCAAGGGAGGGCGTACCGCCGGCCAGAAGTTCGGGTACTCGCAGATTGCCAACCCCCTGTACCTGATCCGCAAGGGGACGATGCCGGCCCGTGACGCACTGTGGTTGATGACGCGCAACATGGCGAGCAACCACGCCAAGGCATTCAGGCCCGAACCCTGGATCGATCGCAAGGGGCGTGCCGAGGGTAATTGGCGGGCCCTGAAGGATCTGGTCACCGGCCGCCTGCAACCGGAACGCATTCTGGAGTTCTGATGCGCCTGCCGGGCCGGATGCTATGCCGCCCGGTGCCTGAACAATTTGCCTCGCAACTGTGCAAAAAGCTTCATCCCCATGGTTTCCATCCCTTCCGGGCGTCCGACCAGGGCCCAGGAAAGGAGCAGGATGGCGATGTAGGTGACGCCCCCGACGATGACCGTGGCGGCGACCGCGAGGATCGACAGCGATTGGCGCAGGGCATCCGGCAGCAGCAGGATGGCGGCCGCCATGCCGGCTGTCGCCAGGGCGATGCGCCAAGGGGCGATCAATTGCGCGATGATGCGCAGGCCGACGAGCTTGCGGACATAGCCCATCGTCACGACCATCAGGATCGCGTTGGTCGCCACGCGGCCGATGACCGCACCCGCGACGCCGAATGTCCAGATCAGGCCGATCAGCAACGGGATCTTGATCGCAACTTCGACAAGGCGCTGTCGCAGGAAGATGGAGGTGCGGTCCATCGCCATCGCCATCGGGTCGAGCGGCGATACCCAGACGACGAAGATCGGTGCGATCGCGAGCCAGCGCAGCATCGGGATCGCGGTAATCCAGTTCGGCCCCAGCACGACGGGCACGACCTGATCCGCGATCAGGCTCAGCCCCACCATGCCCGGCGCCGCAATGGTCAGCAGCGTCAGCGATATGCGCTGATAGGCCCGCGCCATGCGTTCGCATGAGTCCTTCATCGTCACGAAGCCGGCCATCAGCGGCCGCATCGCCGGCGCCACCAGCACCTGTTCGGGCACGGACGACAGGTCGGCCGCCATCGAGAAGTGGCCCAGATCGGCCTTGCCGATAAAGCGGCCCAGGATCAGCTTGTCGGATTGCCAGCTGAGGGCGCCGAGCGCCTGCGCGAGGCTGGCCCAGCCCAGAAAACCGGCGAAGCTGCGCCACCTGACAAGGCTGAGCCGTGGCCGGAAGGGCGCAAAGAAGTAGGATTGCACCATGCTGGCAACCGGCGTGACCACCGTTCCCATCGCAATCGCCCAATAGGAATGGGTTGCGATGGCAAGGCTGGTGGCGACCGAAAAGCCGCACAACTTGCTGACGATCTCGATCACCAGATCGCGCCGGAAATCGATGCGCCGGGCATATTGCACCATGGCCGGACTTTGCAGACCGCGCGTGATCGGGGCGAGCGCCAGGAACAGGATCAGCGGCACCAGCCGCGAATCCGAATAGGCATAGGAAAACGGTACCGCGGCCAGCGCGATCACCAGCGCCAGCAGGCCGCCGCGCATCAACCCGATGGTGAAGGCGGTGTTGAGATGGCTGCGGCCGACACGGTCGAGCCGCACCATCGATTGCGAGATGGGCAGTTCCGACACTGCTTCGACGATGAAGATCAACGTCATCGCCACCGAGATCAGCCCGAAATCCTGCGGCGACAGGGTACGCGCCAGGACGATCAGCGTCGTGAAGTCGATCCCCCGCGCCGCCAGGCGGGACGCCATCAACCATGCCACGCTGCCCGCCGTACGCCGGCCAACGCCAGGGCGCGGCTGCTCGGGCACCGCCTTTTCCGTTTCTGTAACTGCCGTCATCGCCCGCCTTATCCCGATTCCAAACGCTCATGGTCCAGCAAACCATGGCGGCCGCCCGGCGACTGCGTGGCGAACTTCAACTACCCAATCAATCGAGACGTTTGAACGGTGCCCGATGCAGGAACCTGCGCAGTAGGACGGAATGCCAGCGGCTGTCGATTGCCGCCTTCACCGATTTCAGCGCGCGTCTCGCCCGCATGACGGGTGAGGGATCGGCATATTTCGGATCGATGTCCCGGCTGTCGGTCAGCGTCAGGTAGCGTGTGAAATAGGGGTGGGCTGCCAGAAAATCCGCATAGACCTTGCGATAGCGAGTGCCCCAAGGCCCCTTTAGGGAGTTCCACGGCTTGGCCGGACCGGTGAAATGGACGATCCTCGGGCGGACGAGATGCTGGCCGTCCGCCGCCTGGAACCATGTCGTGTAGTTGTATTCCGGGCCAAACCGTATGCGATGCTCGCCGATCGCCGCGTTGAGCGCACTCTGGTCGTGATGCTTGCAGCATTCTGGATGGTTCGTCAGGAAACGAAGCGCCTCGCCGGTATATTCGCGCCATGCGGCACGCGATGCCAACATGATGCCGGCATTCACGTAATCGGTCGGATGCATGATGCCGAGCCGGCTGAGATAGGATGACGGGTTGGCATATTTGCCGCCATTGTTCAGCCGGTCGCAGCCGGCAAGGACCTTGCCGGGGGGGCAGTCATGCGCAACCAGGGGCGCGACCGAACCGGTGATCTGGATGTCGCCGTCCATGTAGAGGATTGTGTCGTACTGCGCCGGGATGTGCGCGTCGAGCACCAGCCGGCCCAGCGTCGAACGTGGAACATGCAGCGAGGGCAGACGGTCCGCGCTGTCCGGGATGAAGGATCTGCTGTCCAGAAACCGGAAGTTGAAACGCGATGCGCCGAGTGCGGTTCGGATCGCGGCCTGCTCGTCATCGGGTATGTCGATCAGGTAGATGATGATGTCGGCGATCGCGACGACATCGGGCTGCGCAGCGAGTTGCGATGCGGCGATCAGGCTTTGCACCAGATAGCCGCGGTCGGTCACGAAGGTGATGACCCGGTCGATGCCCTGCCGATTGCATTCGGGCGTACCCAGGGGCAGGTTGTCCACGATAAAACTCCTGCTTGGCGCAGCGGCTGAAAATACGAGAGGCTTGCATGGCGGGCGGTTACCGCGGTGCAAACGGCAGCTTTACCGATGCTTAGCCATGTTGCTTGTGATGGCGGGAGGTCAAGATTTCGTGACCTGTGTGAAAATGATACGCTGAATGTGCTTTTTCCTGCAGCATCGCCTATCAAGCCACCTCCGGTCGGGATGGCGTTGCGCGGGAGGCAATGCTATTATCGAGACCTCGCAAAGAATTACGTCGGCAGATCGTTGGTGAAATCGATCCAATGCCTGTCTTTGGCCGCCGGGCGATCGGCGTGACGCCGAACACAAACGGAAATCGCGGCCGGGATCGGGCCGAACTCAGGGGCTGCAATGGTCGTTCTCGGAATTTTTTGGCTGCTGTTCTTTGCCGCGGCCATCGCGGATGTCCGATGGACGCTGTACCTGTTCTTCAGCAGCCTCGCTTTCGGATCGCTGGCGATCCTGCCCGTCAATCTGACGGGGGGTACGACGTTCCTGCCCCTGACCGCCTGCGCAGGGCTGTTGTGCATCAAGGCCTTTCTGGCATCCGGTCGGCCCCATCTGCTGGTCGACGGGCTGATCGACTATAACAAGCTGGGCCTGCTGACCGCGTTCATGGCCTTTGCACTGGCGGTCACCTACACCGCGCCCTTCCTGTTCAGCGGGGCGCCGGTCATGGGTCTGAACAACATCCGGCGCAGCGCACTGGGTTTCGGTTCGGGCAATATCACCCAGCCTTTGTACCTGCTGTCGTCCTTTGCGATCACCATATCGATCTACCAGCTGCTGTTGCAGACCGACACGCGCCGGCTGGTCTACAAGGCGATCTTCGTCGGGGGTGTCGTGGCGATGTTCGCCGGCCTGCTCGACATGGCAACCGCCGGCACAGGTCTGCTCGCTCCGCTGCGCACCGCGACCTATGTGATCATGGACGGCGACGATGTCGGCGGCATGCGCCGGGTGATCGGCTTCAACACCGAGGCTTCGGGTTATGGCGCATTGGTGCTTTCCTTTGCCTCGATGATCTATTTCATGAAGATCGGCCAGGCGCTGGGCGGTGTCTATGCAAAGCTGGAGATGCCGCTGGCCTTGATGCTGGTCCTGTTGACCGTGCTGTCGACATCGTCCGCCGCGTTTCTCGGCCTGGCTGTGTTCGGTTTGATCGCGGTCGGCAGCAACGTGCTGGCGCTGCGGCACGGTGCGGATGAGAAGCGCGCGGTCATCGAATTGCTGTTCATCGGCGCCGCGATCCTGTGCTGCATCGCGCTGATCATCGCGACGCCCAGCCTGTTCGGCGGGTTGTTCGATCTGGTCGACAAGACCGTGCTGAACAAAACTTCGAGCAGCTCCTTCTCGGAGCGGAGCAGCTGGAACACCGTCAGCCTGGAAGGGCTGTTCGCCACGGGCGGTTACGGCGTCGGGGTGGGATCGACGCGCGCATCCTCCTGGCCGGTCGCGGTACTCAGCAGCACCGGCATCGTCGGTGCCCTGCTGATGATCCTGTTCTTCCTGCGGATTTTCACGCTTTCGCTGCGCGGTGCCAGCCATGAGATACGCCGGGTCGTCACTGGCGCGCGCTACAGCATTCTGGTGTGCATGGTGCCCGGTGCGGTTGCCGGCACGCTGGTCGATTTCGGCGCCTATAATGCCGCGCTGTTCGCGATCACGGTTGCGCTGCCCTTCCTGAGTGCCGTCGGCCAGCCGATCCGTCGCTCCCGCCGGGCCATGCATCCGGCACCCGGTACGGGCTCGACGCCAGCGCCGCCTGCGCAAGGTCAGCCCAGCCATCGCGGTCGACGCCGCACCCAGCAGCGCCGTGTGCGTCCGGTTCGTACCTGAGCGGCCGTTTGGAAGCGGGCGAAATCGAACCCCTGTCTCAATCCCGGAAGTAATTCCGGTACATGCGGCGCCTGCGGTTCTTCGAGCGCCACTTCAGCAGCAGAAACGCCACGATCAGGACTGCGACAATCGCCGTAACGGTGAGGGTTGAATTGGTAACGGTCACGATGCGTCAAGACCTCTTGCGGCGTGTGATTTGGGATTGGGTGAGGATGCTCTGAAACTCCGGTGGGTCTGTCTGCCGATCGACGTGCACGGCCCCGATCGGCGCGCGATGCGGCCGGCAGGATGCACAATGCCCGGCAACGTCGATAAATTCCGCCGCCATCCGGAAATCTGCCGCCCGCGCCGAGCCGTGGATCGCATTCAACGCGATAGGGCTTTCAAGGGAAAGGGATTTCTTGCAGCTCAAGCAGGTGAGACGGATGGTCTCGCGATGACGGACCGCCGGTACGGGGGCAGGATGTACCGGTTGCACCAGATTGGCCTGCGTCAGGATGTCGAGGATGCGGTAAACGCTGGAGGCAGCCGGATCGGCGGTTGATTTGTTGCTGGCCGTGGCAATCGCGAACATGCGGTCGCGGGTTTCGGCGGTGCTGAGCGGCGCATCCGACCGGGGCGCGGCGCGTGGTGAAAAACGGCCGCGCAGCACCATCTTGCCCATCAGGCCCAGCAGCATCGCCTCCGCGCCATCAGGGCGGCCGCGCCCATGCCAAAGCAGCAGGGTGGTCCCCGCAAATATCAGCGCGCCCAGACCCCCGAGCAGACCGATGGCCAAGACCAGTCCGATCTTGGACAGTCCGGGCGGGGCCAGTTGCAGGGCGGGGAGAACGACTGCAGCCATGGCCATGCAGCCGATAGCGGGCCGGCCGATGGCCTTGACCTGTGCCCAGGCGCTTACCCCGGACAGGCGCCGCGCCGCATCGATGGCCAGGGCGGCCAATACCAGTGCGGCTATCCCACGCGCGGCCGCGATGCCGGGAACCAGAAACAGCCAGCCTGCCGCGATAACCAGCGGCACCTTGACGAGGAAATCGGTCAACTGACGGTTGAAGATCAGGTTGGACCGTCGCAATGCCAGCGCCAGCGCGTTGAGCGGCGTCCACAACAGCCCCGGTATGCCCGCCAGCGCCAGCCATTGCAGCACGGGCGCGACACTGCGCCACTTGTCATCCAGTGCGAGGCCGACGAGCGGCTGTGCCAGCAACGCGGTGCCGGTCAGAACGGGGAAGCCGACAAGGGTGACTACCGACAGCGTCTTCAGATAGGCCTGTTGCAGCCTCTTGGGATCTTCCCGCACGGCAACGAGCCCGGCCGACAACGGTCCAAGGATCGGCCCGAGCAGCACCTGGCCCGGAATGGAGGCAAGATTGTCGGCCATGGTGAAGCGACCGACGACCGCAGGGATCGCCAGCCAGCCCAGTACCAGCCGATCGATCTGCCATGCAAAGGCGGAAAAGAGCTGCGCACCGCTCAGCCATCCCAGAAAGTTCCGGAACATGGGCCATTCCCGCAGCGAGAGCGTGGGCAGATAGGGTGCCAGAACAAAGGACAAGCCAGCCGCGATTACCGGAGAAGCGATCGTGCCGATCGCCAGTGCCCAGTAGCTGCCCGTCGCCAGCGCCACCGCGCTCGATGCTGCGAGCGAGCCAAGCTTGCCGAAAATCTCGGTGGCGACGGTGCGCCGAAAATCCAGGTCGCGGCAATATAGCGCCAGCCGGGGATTGCTGATCCCGCGAACGGCAGGCGCGATCGACAGGGCGAGCACAAGCGGCAACAGGCGCATGTCGCCATAGGCGACCGCGAATGGCCAGGCGATGGCACCGATCACGATCGCCAGTACGATGCCGCGCAGCAGGCTGAGCGTGAACGCAGTGTCCATCATCGGGCGCGTAATGTCGCGTTCGACGAGCAGCACCTGCGACACTGGCAGCTCCATGATCGCTTCGACGATGAAGATCAGGCTCATCGCGATACCGATCAGGCCGAAATCGGCAGGCGTGAGCAACCGCGCCAGCACGATCAACGCCAGCAGGTCGATAACCCGCGACAGCAATCGCCCCCCGACCGTCAGGATCGAGGCCAGCGCCGTCCGGTGCGACGCCGTGGCCGTGCCCGTCGCAGCCGTCATGCGCTATACTGCCCCCAGCGGCAGCTATTGGCAGCTATATGACGTTGCGTTTCCAACCATCCCGGCGCACCATGCAAATCATCGGCGACAAGAAACGTGATCGTGACAGGAGAGCATCCCCGCAATGCTGGGTAACGTGCATGCGTATGCGACGCATCCACTTGCATGAACATCATCATGAAGTTGGGCGATGTTGCGTCGTAGCGCGTGATATTTCTACATACCGCCATCATATTCCGTCAGTTTGCGCGTACCTGTTCGAATAAATTCGTTAAGCGTATGAAGTAACTAAATATTGACGCTGTTTTTGTATGCCCGCCAAGCTAAGCGGCGGTAGATATGTTTACGGCCCCTTTACCTTTCCTCTGCATTGCTGCCTGGAACGACTGGGGAACGACATGCCAATTGCTGCGCAGATGACGAGCGACGATCGCGGTTTCGCGCGCTTTACGGTCGATCTGAACGCCACGTTGCGGGACAAGATCACGCGCCCGCATGATGTGACGATCGAGGATCTTTCGCTGACCGGTTTTCGTCTGAGTGGCGCACCGGATCTGCCGGTCGGTGCCCCCATATCCATCGGCTTTGCGGGCATCGGCACGCACCAGGCGCGCATCATGCGCCGGGATGCAGATATATATGGCTGTGAGTTTATCACGCCGATCACGCAGGACATGTTGCACATGGCTTTGCACACGCCGATCGAAGCACCGATCGCCTTTCCGCCGGCGGTAGGAGCGCCACGGTCCGACGGCATGCGGGCCACAGCGTCGATTGCGGAACCGTTGCAGCTTGGCGATGCGCCTGAACCTTATGTCGAGCCCTATGCCCCGCGCACCAAGCTGACGATCGCGGCGATCGCAGCCGTGGCGGCATGGGCGGCCGCGATCGGATTATACCTCTCGGTCGCATAAGTCGGCGTCCCGTCGCGGCGCTACCGCTTAATCCGCCAGCGCCGTATTGGCGGCGACCAATGCCTCGGCCCGGCGTACTTCTGCGACAAAGCCCTGCATGAAGCGGGCGCGGTCGAAGTTCCGGGCGTGGGCGATCGCCACGGCAGGGTCGAAGCTGGGCAACCATGCGTCAAAGCGGTCCATGGCCTCGACCAGCGAGTCCACCGTCTGTTCGTGGAAGTGGATGCCCGTCGCGCCGTCGATCACTGTTTCAGTGCCGCCCCCGCGTCCGAAGACGACCACAGGCCGCCCCGCAGCCTGCGATTCCACCGGGATGATCCCGAAATCCTCCTCGGCAGTGAAGATGAGCGCGCGCGCCTGCGCATAGGCGGCGCGCAGCTCGTCGAAGCGCATGCGTGTTGTGAAGCGAACATTCGGCCCGGCACGCGCCTTCAGCGCCTCCAGCATCGGGCCATCGCCGATCACGTGCAGCTTGCGGCCGGTGCGGGTAAAGGCATCGACGGCCAGATCGGGCCGCTTATAGGGTACGAGCTGGCTGATCCATACGCATTCGTCGGTCACCGCGTCGTTCTGCTGAAACAGATCGACCTCGACCGGCGGATAGACGACGCTGGCTTCGCGGCCCCAGAATTTGGCGATGCGCCGGCGCACGAACTGACTGTTGGCCATGATCAGGTCGGGGCGCGATGCACTCATCCGGTCCCACGCCCGCATCCGCGGCGCCACCATTTGCAGATACAGCTTCGCCAGCCGACCGCTCGCTGCGCGATAGGCGTGATACTGGTCCCAGATATAGCGCATCGGCGAGTGGCAATAGGTGACGTGCACCGCGTCGGGGCGGGTGATAACCCCCTTGGTCGGCCCGGCCTCGCAACTGATGACCAGATCATAGGCGCTGAGATCCAGCGTCTCCAGCGCGCGTGGCATCAACGGCAGGTATTTCTGATATTGCGACCGGGCAAAGGGGAGTTTCGCGATCGATGTGGTGAAGATGCGGTGCCGCTTCAGCGTCTGTGACAACACCGTTTCATCGACGACATGCGTGAAGATGTCGGCATCGGGATAAAGATCGCAGATCCGCTCCAGCACGCGCTCCCCGCCGCGCATCGTCACCAACCAGTAATGGATGATGGCGACCTTGCGTGCCGGACGGCTTTCGGCTTCGCTTGGTATCGTCACAACATTCATGGGTGCAATCCTGTAGATCGGCCGCAACATTCCGGACCAGATCGGCCCGCAGGGCATTGCTGCCCGGCGCATATGTTTAAAGCGGCTCTTATTGCGTCAGGGGGAGATGTGAACGCGATTTCCGACGGTTAGGGAAATAATCCTCCGATTTGGCCTTTGCCGCCGGCACTGGGTTCGGGGCGGCAGCAACCGTCGGGGCGGCAGGTACGGCGGATATGGCGGGCGGTTCGGCCCGCACCGTCGTTTCAGGCGTGCCGCCACCTACCCCGACGCGAACGGCACCAGCCACGGGCTGTTCCTCCGCACGGCGGGTACCGCCCTCCGCTCCCGCCATCAGTACGCCGGTATCGTCCGGGATCGTCGGCGCCAGGATCATCGGCGGAGCAACTTCGGCCGGGGGCGTCGCGGCGCGGAAGGCCGAGTAATCGTGGAAGCGGCCAGGCAGGCGATAGAAGATATGCTGGCCGACGATGCCGGTCTTGAGCAGCGTCGGCGCCCATTTCGGAAACACATACAGCGTGTGGTAATGCGTCGCCTGTCCCGCTTCGGCGGAGGTCCAGCCGGCCAGAGCGGCCTCGGCAACCTGCACCGCGTTCTTCCACCGCACCGGATTGGGCGCGCGGGCCAAGGACCCGTCGCAGGTGAAGCTGAACTGGCACCCGGTCGGCCGATCCGACCCCTGATAGACGACGTCGCAGATCGTCTTGGGATAGCGGGGATGGCGCAACCGGTTGAGCACCACCTGTGCAACCGCGCGCTGGCCGGCGATCGGCTCACCATTGGCTTCGTAATAGACCGCGTTTGCCAGGCAGGTGGTCGAGCGCTCCAGATCCGCACCCAGCCACGCCGCGACGAAGGGCGGGGCAAGCGGATTGCTGGCGCGGCTGAGCGGCAGCGCGAGGTTGCGGGTCAACGCGTCCTGCGGCGACAATTCGAGGACCGCGCTCGGTATCAGGTCGTCGAGTGCGATGTCGTCTTCCGCCGGTTCGGTGGGCGTAACTGCGGTCTTGGGGGCCTCCATCGGAATGACATCGAGATATTCCCGGTCGTCGTCCATGGTCAGCAATGCAACACCCAGGCCGATCAACAATGCTATCGTCAGCAGCCCCCATAGGGTTGATCTATGGGAGTGGGAAAGCAGCACAAATTGGTCCTTGGACGTCGCGTAATCGCCGCCGTCCATAAACCCGTGGTCAGCAGCCGTCCCTCTTTAAGTTATTGTCGATGCAGCCACATCGTATGTTTTCGGGACACGGCGCCAATCTGGCGTGATCTGACGCTATTGGGTATTCCATCGCGCGACGACCGGCACGCCATGGGCCGGCAGAATGTGAATGATCCGTGATGCGCAGCCCCGGCACCTCTCAAGACCAAGACGCCAATGCGCTGCGGAGCGCTACCCGCGACCGGGCGGGGGCCGTGCCCGACCACAAGCTCGGGCGAGATAGCGGCGGGCTGGCATGGGCAACGCCGTTGATCGCGGCGCTGCTGATGATGGAGCTGGCGTTGGGCGGGGCGAATGACGGGGTGTCGAGCGGGGTGGCGTCCTTTGCGAACGCGCTGGTGGCGGGGTTCGTTCTGTACCGGTCGCCTGGGGAATCGCGCTTCTGGGGGCGGGCGCGGGTGCCGCTCTGCCTATTCGGGGGGGCGCTGTTGTGGAGTGCGCTGCCCGCGGTGGTGCCCGTGTCGGTGCGGCCTGCGGCGGACCTGTTCGGGCTGGCGCTGGCGAAGGCGTTGGCAACGACGCTGTTGCTCGTCGCCGCAGCGCTGCTCGCCTATCGGTCGGGCTCGCCCGCCAAGCTGGTGCGGTGGCTCACGATCTTCGGGATCGTCTACATCCTGTATGCCGCAGTGGACGCGATCGACTGGCTGTACGATGCGGCGCATGCCACGCGCTATGCCGGAACGCTGGGCAACACCAATGCGGCCGGCATCGTCTTTGCGGTCGTCGCCCTGCTGGCGGGCGGTGTCGTCCTGTCGCCGGGCGGGGAAGGCACGGAGGGCAGGGCGCTGCGCCTCACCGCTTTGGCAGGCTGTGCCGTGGCGCTGATCCTTTGCGCGATGACCGGCAGCCGTAGCGCGGTGCTGTTGGCCGTGTTGTTCGGAGGCGTGATGCTGGCGTTGCGGTTGATACGGCGCGATGGCGCGGCCCCGCCGATCGGTGTCGTCGCGATCGGCGCCGTCGCCCTGCTGGGGCTGGTGACGATCGTTGCCCTGATCACACCGATGGCCGATCGATCAAGCTACCTTGCCGCAGATGCCGGCCTGCGCTGGGACAGCATCCGCCATTATGCCGGGGTGGCGTGGAGCAGCCCCGTCTGGGGTTACGGCCTTGGCAGTTTCTTCGAGATCAACCTCCAGACGCTGACGCCCGGCACCGCACCGGTCTACTGGAATTTCGGCGCTGCGCATAACGCACCGATCCAGTTGGTGATGGAAGCAGGGCTGCCATGCCTGGCGCTGCTGCTGATCGGTTTGGCCATCATGGCGCGGCAGGTGTTCACCGTCCGGCGCGACTGGTCGTCGGTCGCGGTCCTGTGTGCGATCGGGGCGATCGGCGGGAGCGCGATGATCGACATCGCCCTGAACGTGCCGGCGATCGCTGCGCTGTTCGCGGTGCTGGTGGGCGCGCTATGGGGTTCGGCTCTGGCCGGGCACGTTTCGCTTCGGCGCGCATCGCTTCGCCGGAGGTCAGTGGGGCGCCCGCGTCCGCAGCGCGTAGCGCACCGCCATCGGGGATCCCCCAAGGATCGCGGCCAGCCGATCGTTGAACCGACCGTCTAGTCCTGCCAGCCAGACCGCTTCCTCGATCGCGGCATCGCGCGTCGCGGGGGACAGGGTCTTCCAGTAATTCGCGGCATAGGCCGTGCGCCAGAACCCTTCCGAGGTGAGAAAGGGCGCCGCGGCATAGCTGGCGGCAAAGGCGCGGGTCGCGCGCCGGCTGGGGTTTTGCCCCTCGACCAGTGCGAGCTGCGTATGGAGGAGCAACGTCGCGGCCGCATGCGGCCGACCCGCATCGGCGATGGCGAGCATGGCGCGGGCCTGGGCCAGCGCATTCTGCCGGGGTGCGGGTGCGGCGGCTTCGCCTGCCTTGCGCAGCCACAGCGCGGTCAGGCCGATCGCCGCCCGTGCCGGAATCGACCCCGGCGCCCAGGTGCGAGCCTCCGCCAGCATCGCATCACGTGCGGGTGGGTCGCCATCGGCCGCCAGGGCAACCGTCGCGACCCGCCGCTCCGCCGCGATCGACAGACCTGATACGACCAGCGTGACCGCCACAGCGGCCAGACAGGCGGTCTTCAGGACCTGCACCGCGCCTGCGCCTTCCTATTCGTTGTAATAGGACGAGTAGCGGGCAGAATAATACAGGCCGCCCATCGCCTCCGACCGGTGATCGACCATCGTCATCACCGCGCCCAGCACATGACCCTGGCCATGCTCCAGCCCTGCAAGCGCAGCGTCGACCGCGGCGATCGGCGTCGCGTTCCACTTGATGACCAGCATCACCGCATCGGCCAGACCGACCAGCGTACGCGCGTCCGCAATGCCCAGCAGCGGCGGGGTGTCGAGGATGACATAATCATAGGCGGCGCGTGCCTCGGCCAGCAGCGCTTCCATCCGGCCGCTGCCGAACAGGTCGGTGGGGGTGAACAACGATCCTTGGACCAGCAGCATGTCCAGCCCCTCGACCTCGTCGCGCACCACCGCCTTTGCCATGGTGGTACGGCCTTCCAGCACGTCGGTGAGGCCGGTTTCCACCGTGCGGTCCAGCGCGCGCAGAACCCCGGCGCGGCGCACGTCGCAGTCGATCAGCAGGACGCGATCCCCGCTCATCGCCATGACGCGTGCCAGCGACAGCGAACTGGTGGTCTTGCCCTCGCCGGGCAACGTCGAGGCCAGTGCGATCACCCGCGCGGGTTCCGCCTGGTCGGTCGTCGCGATGAACGAGCGCACTGCGCGATAAGCCTCGGCATAGACGGTCATCGGCTTGGAGACGAGCGTCCTGGCCGGGTTGGAGGTGCGCTTGCCGCGCAGCCGCGACCGGCCGGGCAGCCGCGGGATGGAGGCGACGAACGAGAGGCCGAGCAGCGTCTCGATGTCCTCCGGCTTGCGGATGGTCGAGCTCAGGCCCTCGGACAACAGCACCGCGCCCAGACCGACAACGATGCCGATCAACAGCCCCGCCGCAGCGAACGCCTTCACCTTCGGAAAGGTCGGACGTGTCGGAACCGTCGCATTTTCGACGATGCTCGCCTGCGGTGCCGATACGCGCTGCGCCTGGGTCGATTGCTGCGCGGCCTGCGCCAGACGGGTGTAGGCCGTACGTTTCGCCTCGGCATCACGCTCCAGGCTGCCCGCCATGACGGAGGCCTGATCGTCGCGTGCCACGCCCCGCTGCAACGTATTCAACCGGCCCCGCAAGCTGTTGGCCCGGGCTTCCGCCGACAGTGCCTGGCTGCGCAGCCCGCCAACGACGCGCTGCGCCTCCTGCTTGATCTGTTCGTCGAGCGACTCGATCTGCTGGGCGATCTGCACCGACAAGGGATAGCGCGGGCCATAGCGTGCGCTCAGTTCGGCACGCCGCTTCTCCGCCTCGGTACGCTGGCGCCGGAGATCGGCGATGACGCTGGACGACAGCACCGCCGAAATTGCGTCCGTACCGCCGGTCGCGCTCTGCCGTTCGGCCACCGACAGGGCGGACCGAGCCGCAGCGGCCTCGGACTCCGCGGTGGCGAGCTGCATCGACAGCGGCGCGATCTGCTGGTCGGTGATGGTGCCGGCCTGGCCGGTCTGGCTGATGCCGCTCTGCGCCCGATAGGCGGCCAGACGCGCATCGGCGGCCTGTACCTCGGCACCCAGTTCGCGCAGCCGGTTTTGGATCGACGTCGACTGCTTGGCCGCCGTGCCCATCAGATTGTCTGCCGTGCCAGCGACATAGGTGCTGGCATAGGTGTTGGCGATCTTGGCGGCCTTGGTGGGATCGACGGAGCGGATGCCGATATGGACGAGATAGCTCTTCTCGTCGCGATTGATCTTGAGGCTGTCCAGTACGTTGCTGGTCGCACGCTCGATCGCGGTTCCGGCCGGGCCTTCGCCGGCAAATTCCGGATCGCGGTTCAGGTCGAGCTGCGTGACGACCTGGCGCGCCGTGTTGCGCGATCCGATCACCTGCACCTCGGTATTGACCGCGGTCTGATCCGCGGGCTGTTCCGTGCCGTTGCCGAAGTCGAGCGGGGAGGCCGCGTTGGGCGTGATCCGCACCTTGGCAAAGGCGTCGTATTTGGGCGTCAGCATCAGCGCCGTGCCCAGCGCAATCGCAAAAACCGTCAGCGCGCAGGCGACCACGATGATCCAGCGACGCCGGATGGCATCACCCACCGACCGTAAGGTGACCGCACGTCGCCCCAGATGACGTGACTGGTCGAAGCGGCTGGCATCGTCGTGCTCGGCCTGCGGGGAATGTCTATTCATACGGTCGCGAAGGTCCTTTGGGCGACGCCAGCATCAACGCTGGAGAACGACGGAAAACAGCGCGCGCGTCTCGTCGAACGATTGCAGCGCGGCCGAACCCGATGTGGAGCGGTTGTCCCGGCCGACCAGCAGTCCCAGACCGACATTGCGGTTGAGCAGATACCGGCCGCCCGCGCTGTAGCGCAGGATCTTGGACTTGCCGCTGTTGTTGACGAAATCGTCCTGCTCATAGCCGATCTGTGCGTTCAACAGCACGTTGCGGTAGAGTTCGTGGTCGACGCGCAGCGCCGCGGCGGTCGCGAAGAAGCCGCTGCTCGTGCCGAAGAAGCTGTCCTGCACCGTGCGGCGCACGTTCAGTCCGATGGTGGTGAGTTGCGTCATGAAATATTCCAGACGCGCTTCGGCCGCGAGGCCCGAAATATCCTGGTAGATCCGGGCATCGTAGTTACGGCTGACATAGCCGATGCCGATGCCGCCACGGATCAGCGACGACAGGTCGAAGCTGGCCCCGCCGATGATGCTGAATTCCTTGGAGTCGCGATTGGCGACACCGATAGACAGCGGGCGGCGATAATCGGTATCGACGAAACCGCCCTGGAGGAACACCGACGTATCGGGCGACACCGCATATTCGCCGCGGGCGGTGGTGCGGAACAGCGTCTGATCACGATTGGCCTGGCTGATCCGTGCACCCGAAAAGGCACGCACGTCGGAAAAGCTGAACTCGTCGACCGTGACCGCCACCTGACCGCGAATCCGCGATCCGGCAAAGGCGCTGCCGACGCTGGCGGTGGTCTGCTGGAACTGGATCGCCTCCGCGGCATCCTGCGGCGAGGCGGCAGACGAACGCGGCTCCGTGGCGCGGGCGGTGCGCAGCAGGCCGTTGAAGGTCAGCGTGCGCGTCGCATCGAGGCGGCCATTGGCATCGATCGTGTAGTTGGTCTCGTTCCGGGGCGTCTCGCTGGCGAAGCGGCGCAGCCGCGCCCCGGCGCTGAGATTGAATTCGTGCGTGGCCCAGTTGCTGTTGGCGGCAACCGACGGCGCGATGATCGCATAGGCATCGCTCTGCTTGTCATTCTCGATCTGATAGGCGTTGTCGGTGAAACCGCCGCTCAGTTCGAGACGCGGATAGACCAGGAACGATCCGGCCCGAATCCCTTGTGCCTGATATTCCGGCCGTTCGCGCTGAAGGACGCTGACGTTCCGGCCGCGATCATATTCGAGCGGCAGGTTGGGGAGGATCAGATTGTCCTCGATCGTTTGCGCCTGTGCTGCACCGAGGGCGAGCGGCATGGTCAACACGCCCATCAGGGCAACAAGGGGCAGCCGCATCAAATTACCTGTCATGAAAGGCATGGATCAGAAGGTCGAGTAGTTGGAGGTGCCACCACCACCGATACCCACCACCGGACCCTGCGCCAGGGTTCCTGCACTGCCCCCGGGGGCAGCAGTACCATAGGGATCGCACCGGATCGCCCGGCTGAGTACGTCACGAAGTGCCAGCGTGATCGGCTTTGCCTGACGCGGCGTGCCCAGTGCCTGGCGGAGTGCCGCCACCACCACACGGCAGTTTTCCTCGCTCTGATCGACCGTATAGGCGATCTGCGCTTCCGCCTGTTCGCGGCCTGCCGCCGTGGGAACGCCTGCGATGGTGCGCATGATATCGGTGTACAATGCGATGACGTTCGGATCATTCGCGGCCAGTGCCGGCAACGCAGGTGCAACCGGAATCTGCGCGGCACCACTGCCCCCGATGACGGACATCGTGGCCGCCATTCCCAGGAAAAACTTACGCATGGCTAGTCCCCTATTTCAGCAGCCCCTCCCACACATCGAACCAAACCACAATCTCAACGAGTTGTGATTTCGTCCAATTTTGGAACGGAAGAACCCCGTTCATAAAGTGCGCAAGCGACTTAAAAGTTCCCTGCTAATAGTTCCCGGAAACGCCGCCTGTAAAATAATCGATCAGAACAACCGCTCGCGGATACGAATAGTGTCGCCGGGACGCACTCGCAGATCCGGAGAAAGATCTACCTTTTCCTCGGTGCTTTCTCCGGCATGCTTGATAACGACGGACTTCTTGCTTGCCCGGTAGGTAAATCCTTCGGCGGTCGCCACGGCATTGAGCACGGTCAGTCCGGAAGAATAGGGATATTCACCGGGCTTGTTGACTTCACCAAGGATGTAATAGGGGCGGAACGTCAGAACATCTATGCTGACCCGCGGCTGGCGAAGATAGCCATCGGCCAGCTTTTCTTGGATGGTGGCGGCAAGACTGGTGGTATTGACGCCTGCTGCATCGACGTCGCCGATCAGGGGCAGCGACAACCGGCCATTGGCATTGACGAAAAATTCGCCGGAGAGCGACGGTTCGTCAAAGATGATGACGCGAACCTTGTCCGCCACGCCGAGCGTGTAGTCGTTACCGGCCGAAACGGGCGTGGCCTGCCCGGCTTCTGCGCGCGCCACCGCTGCACGGGCAGGGCTGGCGGCGGTGGTGGTGGTGGCAGGGTCGGCGGTGGTGGTGCCGGGCGTTGCCGTGCGCGGCGCGGTCATCTGACCGGATGCGAGCGCAGGATGTGCACTCGCCAGGCTCGTTAGTGCGACCAAGGCCATCAAGATACGCATACGCAAAAGCTTCCGTTGAGTGACGCGCCATTATTGATCGCAGCAAGCAACCAGCGCCCGACGGGGAGGCAACCGGTTTTCACAATCCGATATGATGTGATTTTTCACGTTCTTATCATCCTTGTCGAGCGGGCGGCAAGGCCAAAGCCCGCTGCTCTGTCCATCCTTGGGACAGGAACGACTTGGTAACCATTGACGCTAACCGTCGATCGGTACGCTTCGGTAACCTCCAGCCGATACGCTCGGGCAATCATGAGCGATTGCAACATCCTGGCAACAGGCGCGGCAACGCGTCGGGGACACCGATCCAGCGGAGGGCTTTTGCCCCGCCGGACCATGCGATCGGTCGCTTTCGCGGCCGGGCTGATCGGCCTGTGGGTATTTCCCGCCACGGCGCGCGGGCCGCAGGCTTCTTTCATGGCGCTTGCGCAGGAGATTACCCCGCCCAGGGGTTTCGCCGCGATGTGCGGAGCGCAGCCCGAACTCTGCACCAATGCCGGGTCGATCCATGCCGGGGCCGGCATCGATGACGGCATCCTCGAAAATCTGCATGTCCTGGACCGGATCAACCGCCGGACGAACCGTGTGGTGCGGCAGGAAGCGGACACCCGCACCTATGGCCGTGCCGATCTTTGGATGCCGGCGGGAGCGCATGCCAAGCCGGTCGGCGACTGCGAAGACATCGCGATCGAAAAGCGGCAGCAGCTCATCAAGGCGGGCTTCCCTGCCGATCGACTGTTTCTTGGAGTGGTGCATGCCCGGCGCCTTGGCCTGCATGTCGTGCTTGTGGCGCGCACCTCGTCCGGCGATCTGGTTCTGGACAGCCGGGCCGATGCGATCCGGTCGTGGCGCGACGTGCCCTATACCTGGATAGGCGCGCAGTCCGGGCAGGAGCCGTTGCGCTGGTTCGGGATCGACAATCTTTCCTGACCATAAATTACGGCTCATGCCGCCGTATCTGCGGCAATGCATTGTCAACGCTATCTTAAACACGTGGGCCTAATTCTGATCCAGCAATCTTTGCTGGATTATCAATGCGTAACCTTCGACCGGCTTTTGGGATACTTGGCCTCCTCCTGCTTGGCGGGTGCGGCGGTGGAAGCGGCGCCGAGGAGGACGTTGCGGCAGACCCCACCGGGGTCGTCGTGGTGCCCGCACCTGCGCCCGCTCCCACTCCGACACCCGCGCCTGCCGCTCCGACACCGGTCGGACCCAACACGATGGTTCTGGGCGCGGCGACGGCATTCGGGCAGCAGGCCTGGGATTTCTCGATCTTGCAAACGGCGCGTTCGATCGGCGTCATGGCAGTGCGCGACGGTGTTGCCTGGACCGAGATCGAAAAGACGCCGGGTGTGTACCAGTTCACCTCGCCAGGGTCGAAATGGATGGAAACGGTCATCAACAACGGCTTCCCCGTGACGCTGCTGTTCGACGACACCAACCCGCTTTATGATGCCGGCAAGACGCCGCATACCGATCAGGGCCGGGCGGCCTATGCCAAGTACATCGTCGCGACGCTGGATCGCTTTCCCAAGGTCAAGACGATCGAGATCGGCAACGAATACAACGCTTTCAACTTCGTCAGCGGCCCTGTGCGCGACGAAGGCTATGGCGCCAGGCAGCGTTATTATTTCGAGACGCTCAAGACGGTGTACCGCGCGGTCAAGGCATCGCATCCCGACGTGAAGATCCTGGGCGGCGCGGGGATGGCCATACCGGTGGGCTATTTCAAGCCGCTGTTCGGCATGGGTGCGCTGGATTACATGGATGGCATCGTCGTGCATCCCTATACCACCGATCCGGAGCAGCTTGCCAAGCAACTGGGCGTTCTGCGCGCAGCAATGGGTTCCGCAGCCAAGCCGATCCATGTCACCGAGTTTGCGCAGGAACTCGACAGCATACCGGACACCGCCAATTATCTGGTGAAGAGTATCGCCGTCATGGCGAGCGCGGGTGTGGCGGAAGCCGATTGGTATGCACTTCGCCAACAGGGTGGCCCGTCCAACATCTGGTACAAGAATGTCGCTCTGGCGAGCTTTGCCGGCGATCTTCTGCCCCCGGGGCAGGCGTTCAAGGTGATGTCGCAACAGGTTCTCGCCAAAGGTGCGGGACGCCGGATCGCGGTGGACGATTTCACCTATGCCTATCAATTCGGCCAGAATGCGATGGTGGTATGGGGCGAACCGCGTTCGCTGAGCGTGAAGGTTCCGGCGCGCTTCTACAATGCGCAAGGGCTGGAGATCGCCTCACCTGCCGCGATCGAGCAGCGTTCGCCGATCATCATCGTCAGCGACCAGCCTCTGGCTTACGGCCAGAATGTCAGTTTCGGCGATATCAGGCTGGTTGCGGACAGCTATGACCAGTTCGACTTCACCAATTCCCTGTCTGGTGAAACCCGGTTCGAGGGGCCCTGGTCCTATTTTTCCTATGCCGTGCGCCGCCAGGCCTATGACATGGCCTATACCCAGGGCGGAGGCGAGATCAGCAGTTCCGACTGGATGCCCTATATCGGCATCGACTGGCTGCGACCGTTCAACATCAACGCCAATACGGTAGGTCCGGTGGACTATAACACCGGGGGCTCACCCGACGCGTACAAGGCGGTGCTGCGCTATACGTCGCCGCATGAGGGGCGCTTCGACATTCAAGCGGTCTGGGACGTCGTGGAAACGTCGGATGACGGCATAGACCTGCAGGTTCAGGTCAATGCGCAAACCGTGTTCGCAACGACGGTTGCCCGCCACTACGACATGAACCTGAAGAACCTGTCGATCAAACAGGGGGATATCGTCTCGGTCGTTGTCGGGCCGAACAAGAATGCGATTGGAACCGACACGACGAAATACCGGATCAAGATATACCGGACCTCGTAACGGCGATGATGCCCACCGGGGAGATCGCATCAAACCCGGTGGTGCCGTTCCTGCAGGTAAGGCGTCAGAAAATCGTCGCGATGATGCATGCCCACAGCGCCGCCGCGATCGGCAGCGCCAGCAGCACGCCATGTGCGCCAAAGGGATGCTGTTCAGCATCAGGGTAATTGAAAATGCGCATCCTGTCCTCTCCCAGCGTTTTCGCCTTGGATGGTTAACGTACCAATTCGGGAATGGGGTGCAAGAGGCCGCCGGTAACATATTTCAGGGTTGTGACGTGGGGGTGCCGCGCGAAACGCGAACGCACGGTTGGTTCCGATCCGGACGCTTTCCGGCAAGTCGTGGCGACCGAAATCACGCTATCGTGATTTGATGCTTGATAATGCTTAATGAAACGTAAACAGGCATTTAGGGGATGAAGCTAGGGAGAGTTTTGTAAAATGTCTGGTGAAGGTTGGAAGCGGACGAAATTTCGCTCTGTAGTCCTGCGTGTGCAGGGGTCGCGCTTCCTTTCTGATCGCATGCGTCGGTTCCTGTTGAATTTCATTGGCGCAAAGATCCACCCAACGGCGACGGTTCGCCACTCATGCTGGTTGGCCTCGGCGGATGTGGTCATGGGTCGAAATGCAATGCTCAACAGCTTTGCCCGCTATGACGGCTCGGCCCGGTTGACGATTGAAGACAATGCCCGTGTCGCCTCTGGTGTCACTTTCACCACCAGTTCTCATCCTTTTGGTGATTGGAAGCGCCGTTCCTCCCCTCTGATCATCGTGGCGCCCATCACCATCAAGGAAGGATCCTGGGTGATGGCGGACGTGACGATCAACCAGGGCGTGACGATTGCCGAAGGGTGCATGATCGGCGCGAAGGCGCTGGTGGTGGAAGATACCGAGCCGCATGGCATGTACCTGAACATGGCAAGCCCGGGTGGTGCGGTACGCGCAAGGCGCTACAAGGATTTGCCTGTCGGAAAGGTGGACGCGCACGTCGGCAGGGTGCCGGCACCGGTACAGCTTTCGGTCGTAAACTGATCATCATGGCCGGGGGGATGGCGATCCCGCCATCCTTGCGGCTCGACGATCGTCATCATGGACCATGACGGTTAGGAAGCGTCATGGATATGCCTGACGCTCTACACCGCTTGCCCGCGCGGTTCCTCTCTTCGTTGTGCGGGTCGGGTCTGTGGTTGGGCACGCTGTTCTTTGCGGCTTCGTTGACGCCGAGCCTAGTGCCGCGTGGGGCGCTGCTTCAGGGGCTGTTGTCCGGCGTTGCCTTTGCACTTGGATACGGCATCGGCGTGGCGCTCAGGGCGGGGTGGCGGTTTTTGCATTTGCCGGCATGGGACGAGAGCCGGATCGGGCGGTGGGCCAAGGTCGGGGCTGCTCTGGTCTGCGTCGTGATCGCCGGATTTTTCCTGTGGCATGCATCCGCGTGGCAGAATTCCGTCCGCCTGCCGATGGGCATGGATGCGGTGGATAGCGCGCGGCCGATGCTGGTCGGGGGCGTGGCGGCATCGATCGCGGTCGTGGCGATCCTGTTGGCGCGGGTGTTCAAGGCGATGGCACGCGGCGTCACGCATCTGCTGGACCGCGTGGCGCCGCGCCGGGTGTCGGCGATCGCCGGGATCGTTGTGGCGCTGATGCTGTTCTGGGCGATCGGCAACGGGGTGTTGCTGCGTGCGGGGCTTCGTGCGCTCGACTCCTCCTATCGGCAGCTCGATGCGCATGTCGAGGACGGGCTGGAACAGCCCGTGGATCCCCGCAAGACCGGCAGCGATGCCTCGCTGCTGCGCTGGGCAGACCTTGGGCGTATGGGGCGCGAAGCCGTCTCGGTCGGGGCGACGGGCGCGCAGATCGCGCACTTCACCGGGCAGCCGGCAAGGGAGCCGCTGCGCATCTATGTCGGCCTGCAATCCGCCGGGACGATTGAGGCCCGCGCCGCGCTGGCCCTGGCCGAGATGCAGCGGGTCGGGGCGTTCGAGCGCTCCGTGCTGGTCGTGACGACGCCGACGGGGACGGGGTGGCTGGATCCTGCAAGCCAGATGCCGCTGGAATATCTCCACCGCGGCGACGTGGCGACGGTGGCCGTGCAATATTCCTATCTGCCGAGCTGGCTGGCACTGATGGTCGAGCCGACCTACGGCGCCGACACCGCCCGTGCGCTGTTCCGCAAGGTCTATGACCATTGGCACCGCCTGCCGCGGGACCGCCGGCCGCGCCTGTACCTGCACGGTTTGAGCTTGGGCGCTCTCAATTCGGACCTGTCGGCCGATCTGTTCGACGTGATCGGCGATCCGCACCAGGGCGCGTTGTGGAGCGGCCCGCCCTTCCAGAGCCGGACATGGTTGCAGGCGACGCGGGAGCGTGTGCCCGGATCACCCGCCTGGCTGCCGCGGTTTCGCGACGGATCGGTGATCCGCTTCACCGGACAGGGCGACGCGGTGCAAGAGGCACCGGCACCCTGGGGGCCGATGCGGATCGTCTATCTGCAATATGCCAGCGACCCGATCACCTTTTTCGAGACACGGTCCGCGTTTCGCCCCCCGGCCTGGTTGAGCGGGCCGCGTGGGCCGGACGTATCCGCGTCGCTGCGCTGGTATCCGCTGGTGACCTTCCTGCAACTGGGACTGGACATGGCGATCGCGACGACGACGCCGATGGGGCACGGCCATGTCTATGCCCCTGAGCATTATGTCGATGCCTGGACCGCGGTGACCCAGCCGCAGGGATGGACACCGCCTGGACTGGCCCGGCTGAAGCGGCATCTCGCACGGCGCATCGAAATGGAGGCGTTGGCGAGATCATCATAAAAGGCATGTGGCATGATGGAGCGGGGCATTCGCGGCTGCTTCTGGTGCGGCGTGACGCGGGCTGGGCCGATGGCAACGACTTGAACCGGTATGGCCTGCATTTGACAGGCAGCAAAATCTTTACGGGGATTGCATAGACGCCGCTTATGGCGCCGGACCCTTTGATCAGTCGACCGATGTCGATCGTTTTGGACATCGTCAGAGGAATGGCGGCGATTGCCGTGCTGATCGGGCATGCGGTTCAGCTCGGCATATACTCGGGGCCTTGGCCGTTCGAGTTTTCGTTGCAGCATAATGCCGTTATCGTCTTTTTCGTATTATCCGGCATCCTGATCACGAATTCGTTGCAAAAACATGCGGGACCGACCGAATTTATTGTATCAAGATTTTGTCGAATAATACCTGCAACCATATTATGTCTATTGTTCAGCGTTGCGGTATATGCATGTATCGGATCCGTGCTTCCGGCCATAGCCGAAGACGGGCAATCCCTGTCGATAGTCGAGATCGTCAGAACCGCTCTGTTTATCGGTCAGTATAATTCGTCGGTTTCCCCGATTTATAATCCACCGCTTTGGTCGCTGACCTACGAGATATGGTTCTATATCTTCTTCGCCACCGTTGTTTTTTCAAGCGGCCCTTGGCGGATTATCGCGGCGATCCTGTGTCTTTGCCTGGCAGGATGGCAGATTACCATCATGCTTCCATCGTGGCTAATGGGGGTTATGGCGGCCAAGGTAAAAGTGTCCAAATCGTCTCGAACCATCTTCATCTTTATTGCTTGTGTAATATCGATTATAGCATTCTGTGCTTTTCAGGTGCATTATCGGTTCTATGGCATGTTGCGCGGGATAAGCGTTGATGTGGAAGCATGGAGATTCTCTTCCTATGCCTTCACCGATGCGCTGCTCGCATTTCTGATATCGTGTATGTTCATTTTCGGTAGAGTGCTTTTACCGAACGACCTTCGGGTGCCTGAAGCAGTGCGTCATGCAGCCAGGATGTTCGCCGGCTCATCCTTCAGCCTGTATCTGATACATTGGCCGATCATCATCGTCATGCATCATGCCGGTTTGCGTGCCGGAGAGGATGTGCCGATGTTTCTCGCGATCCTGACCTTGCCTGTGGCAGCAGCTTTGATCGTGGCGCCCTATATCGAAGGTGTCGCCGTGCAGAGGTTGAAACATTTCGTGGCAATGGCGGTCGAGCGAAATACCTGTCGCCGGTCGATGATCAATCAGGTCGATCGTATCGACACGGGCAACGACCATCCCTGCGACGGAGCCGTGAAGGCAGTGTCCTGACGATCGAGTCTTTCTTGTGTCGTGCAACGCTTGCGGGGATGTTCCGTCATGATGTCGGCGCGGCGCCGGACAGGCGCCGCCCGCCCGCATCTCAATCCTTCATCAACTCGCGGATGCGTGCAGCCAGCGCATCGACGGCAAATGGTTTGGTCAGGATCTGCATACCCGGCTCTAACTGGCCGTTGCGGATGACGGCGGTTTCCGCATAGCCGGTGATGAACAGCGTCCGCAGGTCGGGGCGTACCGCGCGGCCGGCATCGGCCATCTGGCGTCCGTTGACTCCGCCGGGCAGGCCGACATCGGTGACCAGCAGATCGATCCTGGTATCGGAGCGCAGGATCCTGAGGCCGGCGACACCATCGGTTGCCTCGATCACGCTATAGCCAAGATCGCCGAGCACGTCGGTCACCAGCATCCGCACGGTTTCCTCGTCATCGACGACGAGCACCGTCTGCCCCGCCTGCGCAAAGCTGGGAAGGGTGGCGTCCTTTATCTTCTCCTCGTCGGCCACCGTACCTTCGTAGCGTGGCAGGTAGAGCCGCACCGTGGTGCCCTGGCCGACATGCGAGTGGATGCGGACCTGCCCGCCCGATTGGCGGGCAAAGCCGTAGATCATCGACAGGCCCAGCCCGGTACCCTGGCCGAGCGGCTTGGTGGTGAAGAACGGTTCGAAGACGCGGGCGATCACCTCGGGCGGCATGCCGGTGCCGGTGTCGCTGACGCTGAGCGACAGATACTGGCCTTCGGGCATGTCATAGGCCTGCGCTGCCTGTCCATCGAGATGCTGGTTGGCGGCCTCGATGGTGATGCGGCCGCCATCGGGCATGGCGTCGCGGGCGTTGATGCACAGGTTGAGAAGGGCGTTCTCCAACTGGCTGGGATCGACCAGCGCCGGCCACAAGGACGGTGCCGTCGCGGTCGCCACCGCGATGCCGGGCCCCACGGTGCGCTGGATGAGGTCGATCATGCCCTCCACGAGCGTATCGACATTGGTCGGCCGTGGATCGAGCGTCTGGCGGCGCGAAAAGGCGAGCAGCCGGTGGGTGAGCGCTGCGGCGCGCTTTGTCGCACCCTGGGCCGCGGCCATATATTTGTCGAGATCGGTCAGGCGCCCCTGCGCAAGCCGGATTTCCATCAGTTCCAGCGCGCCCGAAATACCGGCGAGCAGGTTGTTGAAGTCGTGCGCCAGGCCGCCGGTGAGTTGGCCGACCGCCTCCATCTTCTGCGACTGACGCAGCTTTTCCTCGGCCTGCATCAACTCGTCGGTACGCTCGACCACGCGCTGTTCGAGCGTATCGGTCAGCGCGCGGAGGGCGGCCGTCGCGCGGTCGCGCTCCGCCTCGACCGCGCGGCGTTCCTCCACGTCGATCAGGACGCCGGGAAAGCTGAGCGGCGTGCCGTCGCGGCCGTGATCGACGCGTCCGTTCGCCTCGATCCAGTAATAGCGGCCATCGGCGCGGCGGACGCGGTATTGGTGCGCATAGGCCCCGCCGCGCGCGATGACGGCGTTGATCGCTTCGGCCAGCCCGGCCTGATCGTCGGGATGCACCGTGGCCACGATCCGGGCGAGCGGAATGCCCTGGCGCCCGAGCGCGGGGTCCAGGCCGAAGGTGCGGGCGAACGCCTCGTCCACGGTGAACTGGTCGCTGGGCAGGTCCCAGTGCCAGGTGCCGATGATCGCACCGGCCTCCAGCGCAAGCTGCACGCGCTCGACATTCTCGCGCGCCAGTGCCTCGCTGATGCGCAGACGTTCCGCCGCCTCGCGCCTGGCGGTGACGTCGTTGAACAGGATCGCGATCTGGCGGTCCGCGGCATCGCCGACCCGGACCGCACGCACGTCGAACCAGCGGCCGAACGCCTCGGCATAGCTTTCGAAATTGGCCGGCTCGCCGGTGCTGGCGACATGGCCGTAAGTGTCGAACCAGAACTGTTCCAGATCGGGCGCGAACTCGGTCACCCATTTGCCGCGCAGATTGACCCCGGCCTGGCGTTCGAAGGCGGGGTTGGCCTCGACAAAGCGATAATCGATCGGCCGGTCCTCGGCGTCGAACTTGACCTCGACGATGGCGAAGGCGGCATCGATCGTCTCGGTGATCGTCTGGAAGCGCGATTGCGCCTGTCGCAAGGCGGCGCCGGACAGATGCTCCTCGGTACGGTCGCGCAGGATCTTCACGAAGCCGAGATGGGTGTCGCCGTCGAACAGCGGCATCATCTCGCCCGATGCCCAGAACCGCTCTCCATTGCGGCGCAGGTGCCAGCGTTCGTCGGTCGCCCGGCCATGGCGAAGCGCCTGCTGCATCTCGTGTTCGAGGCGGCCGTCGGCGCGGTCCTCGGGCGTGAAGAAGCGGGCGGCGTCGCTGCCGCACATGTCCTGCGCGCTCCACCCCATCACGTGTTCGGCGCCCGGGTTCCAGTCCACGATGATCCCGTCCGGATCGGTGACCACCATGGCAAAGTCGATGGCGCTGTTGAAAAGCGCGCGCAGCCGCGCGTTTTCGGTCGCGAGCGCTTCTTGTCTGGTTACCGCTTCCGGGTTGTTCACGCGTGGACCATTTGATCTGGAGGAGGGGCGCTTCTAGCCTGTTGTGCATGGGGCGCACAGGGCGCGCATGCGGATCGCTTCATACTGCCCGCGACATGTCGTGGAAGGGCAAACAGGCGAGCGATCGGCCTGCACCCCGAGCCGCAATGTGCGGGGGATAGCGGTCCGGCGATTGTCCACGACGTGCGGAACCCGATTAAATATCGGTCATATCCACTACCATGATCCAGCGCATGATTTTCGACATGGTTCCATAAAATCAATGTCTTGAAGCGTGAAAGGCGTCAAGTTCGCCAGAAAAGCGGCTCCGGCTGCATGTGTTCATACGGCGATCATCAGGGCTGTGTCAGGAAACTGCTGCCTGATCACGCGTTTTACACCATACTCCCAAACACCAGGACTTGTATCATAATGAAGTTCAAAGGTAATTTGCTCGCGCTTGCGGCCGCGATCACGACGGTTGGTCTTCCCGGCCACGCCATCGCCCAGTCACAGGGGACGCAGGCACAGCGATCGGCGAACCTTCGGGCCACGGCCGATCTGCGCGCGCGGCTCGGCGCGACGGAGCAGCGGATTGCCGAGGGCCAGCGCAGTGGCGCGATTACGCGCGCCCGTGCCGCCGCGCTGCGTCAGCAGGTTGCGCAGACGCGAGCGAGCATGACCCGGCTCAATCGCCAACAAGGCTTCGTAAGTGCCGCGGAACTTGCCTCCTATAACCGGACCCTGGGTACGATCGATGGCGTACTCGACCGGGGCGGCGTGGCACGTAGCAACGGACATGGCATGGCCGTAGCAGGCGGGAGCGGCAACCAGGCGCCGGAGTTCCGCTATAACTGCCAGAACGATCCGATCGCGATCGCCATTCCCGGCGACCGCCTCGACAACGCGCTCAACCAGCTTCGCATCGCTACGCATTGCCCCATCTCGGGCACCGAACTTGCCAAGGGCAAGCGTTCGCGGCCGGTTGTCGGCACGATGACGCCGATCGAGGCCTTGCAGGCCATGTTGAATGGCACGGGGCTGCAGATGCGCACGCTCAAGGGCGGCTTCGAGATCATTCCCCTGCCACGCTGACCAGGGGGGCGGGCGCGGCAAGCCATTCTGGTGCATGCACCAGCCGTGCGAGCAGCATGGCTTGCCGTCGCTTCGCCTTCGCGGCGCTGCTCGGTCTGGTGGATCCACCGGCCATATCGGTTGTCGGCGTCGCCAGCCGGCAGGCGGCCGGGTAGCGGACCGCCGGCGTATCTCCGTCTGGCGGAACCGCATTTGATGTCCGGCTCCACAAGTCATGGTCCGGCCGGGCAGCCTGTCTCCGATCAACCACCCAGCAACACTTCGTAACTTGACCCCTCACGACCCACGCCCCAATCGCGCTTGCGAGTAATTAGCAATATCAGGGGTTGGGGGACTATGAAGACGCTCGTCGTGACGGCGATCATGCTGGCCGCGTCCGGTCATGCGATGGCGGTGGCGCAGGTGGCGGGGCAAGCCGGGACACAAGGCGGACCCGTCACCGCGCAGCGCAGTGGCGAGGACAGCGAGGCACCCGCCAGCACCGCGCAGCGCGACATCCGCGCGACCGGACCGTCCAGCCAGTCGGGCGAGATCGTCGTCACCGCCGCAGGCTTCGAACAGAAGATCGAGAATGCACCGGCGAGTATCAGCGTCATCCGGCGTGACGAGCTGGAGACCGAGCGGTTCAACAATCTGGCGGATGCGCTGGTGGATGTGGAAGGCGTCGATGTAGGCGGCACCGCGGGGAAGACGGGCGGGCTGAACGTGTCGATCCGCGGCATGCCGAGCGACTATACGCTGGTGCTGCTCGACGGGCGGCGCCAGAACGCGCCGGGCAACGTGACGCCCAACGGGTTCGGGGAGACGTCGACCAGCTTCCTGCCGCCCCTGTCGGCGATCGAGCGGATCGAGGTGGTGCGCGGGCCGATGTCGACGCTGTACGGGTCGGACGCGATGGGCGGCGTCATCAACGTCATCACGCGCAAGGTGGGGGACCGCTGGGTCGGCACCGCGACCGCGGACGCGACGATCCAGGGCGATGGCGATTTCGGCAACACCTATTCGGGCAATGCCTTTGCACAGGGGCCGCTGGTCCGCGACCTGATCGGCCTGTCGGTGCGCGGCAGCTATCTGCGGCGCGATGCCTCCTCGCTGAACTATACCGACGTGAACGGCAATCCGGTGGAGGTGAGCGCGCGGGGGCCGAGCCCGGTCGAGGCGGATATCTATACCTTTGGCGGGCGCCTGTCGGTGACGCCGGCGTCGAACCACGACCTGTGGCTGGAATATGACCGGTCGCACCAGCGCTACGACAATGCGGACTCGCAGCTGGGCACGGGCACGGTGCAGGGCGGTTACGGCCCCGAAATGCGCTTCGTGCGCGACCAGTATAGCGCCGCGCACAACTGGCGGGCAGGCTTTGGTACGCTGGAGACGACGGTGACGCGCAACGCCACCGAGACGTTCGGCCGCACCATCCCGCCCGGCACGCCGGGCCGCACGCCCGGTGACGAGCGTGCGCTGCGCGCGACCAACACCATCCTGGACTCGCGCCTGATTTCCGAGGTCGGGCCGGTGATCTTTACCGCAGGCGGGCAATATTGGTGGGCGCGGATGACCGACGGCGTCGCGCCGCGCGACTATGCCTTCGACCAGTGGGCGGGCTTTCTGGAGGCGAGTTGGAAGATCGCGGAAACGTTCACGCTGACCGCAGGCGGGCGTTATGACGAACACACCACCTTTGGCGGCAAGTTCAGCCCGCGCGGCTATGCGGTGTGGAACGCAACGCGCGGGATCACGGTGAAGGGCGGCGTGTCGCGCGGGTTCAAGACGCCGCAATTGAACCAGATCACGCCGGGCATCGTCGGTTTCGGCGGGCAGGGCACGATCCCGCAGATCGGCAGCCCGAACCTGGGGCCGGAGACGACGACATCGAGCGAACTGGGCGTGTATTTCGACACGTTCACCGGCATTTCGGGCAACGTCACCGTCTTCAACAATGATTTCGACAACAAGATCGCGGCGGGCCCGGGTATCCCCAACTGCGCGTTCCGGCTGGCGCGCGACCGGCCGGGCTGCATTGATGTCGGCAATTTCCCGAACGTCGACCTGTTCGGCCAGCAGATCAACGTCGATCAGGCGCGGACGCGCGGCATCGAGACCGCGCTGCGCTTCGTCTTCTCGCCGCGCCTCACCCTGACCGCGAACCATACGCTGACCGACAGCGTGCAGCGATCGGGCAGCGAGCAGGGCCAGCCGCTGATCGGTACGCCGCGCCACATGTTCAACACGCAGGTGCGGTGGAAGGCGCTGGACGACCTGTCGCTATGGGCACGTGGCCAGATCCAGTCGAGCCGCTACCGGGGCGCCAACACGGCGCAGGCGGCGCTGGGGGATTTCGACGGGTTCGAGGTGTTTCATCTGGGCGCGAACTGGGCACTGGCGCAGAACATCACGCTGAACGCGGTGCTGTACAATGTCTTCGACCGCAACTTCGTGCGCTACCTGCCTTATACCGAGCGCGGCGCCACGGTGTATGCGCAGCAATATGCGAACAACCAGGAGCCGCGTCGGGTATATGTCTCGGTAAACGTCGACTTCTGACCGTCTTCCTATCCCCGGACCCGTGACAGGACGCGGGCGGCGACGTTGCTGCGCACGGCCAGCTTGCGGCCGTAGCGCAGCGCGGTGGCCGGAGAGGTCCAGCGCAGCGCCTGGGCGATGCCGACGCCGTCCTCGCCGGCCGCGAACAGATCCTGGGTCAGCCCCACGCGCAGCGAGTGGGTGGATAGCGCGCGCACCGCCTCCGCAATGTCGGACGCGGGCAGATCGACCAGACCGGCATCCCAGGCGGCAAGCGCGACGCGGCGATAGATCAGGCAGACGCCCTGCCGGCTGAGCGCGGTGGTGCCGACGGTGTAGGTGATGCGTGCGGACTGGGCGGGCTGGCCGGCGAGTTTCTCCCGCCACTGGCGGGTGTGGCCGGGGATCGCGGCATAGGCGAGCGGTGCCGCCTCGGCGCGGGCGCGGCGCCGGTCGACGCCGACCCGCCGAAAAAGCGGGCCGCTGGTGATCCCGCCGGCCTGCAGCCAGAGGCCGACGCGGCGCATGGTGTCGGCGGACAGCCACGCCCAGGCGCCCTGACCCTCCTGATCGGTCTTGGAAGAGGGGATGAACAGTGTCGCGGTGCCGTCGGGCTGGGGATCGATATGGCGCTCCTCGACCGCGACGAGCTCGCTGACGCGCAGGCCCGCATCATAGCCGAGCGAGAGCAGGGCGGCGTCGCGCAGGCCCTGAAGATCGGTACCGCACGCCGTCAGCATCGCGCTGAGCGTGACCCCCTTGCCGGCATGCGGATCGAGCGCGGCCCCGAAGCGCAGCGGCGCGGCCTGGCGCGGTGCGGCGCCTTTTCGACGTCGCACCCCCTTCAACGCGGCACGCACCATGGCGTGACGCGTCGGCAGCTCGGCATGGTCGGCCAGTCCCATCAACCGGTGCGCGGTCGCGAGACTGGCGAGGCGGCGCGCCAGCGTCGCGGGGCTGGAGCCGTTCGTGTCGAGATGGCGCAGATAGCGCACCAGCGCCTCCGGATCGGCGGGAAAGGGCGAACAGCCATCGTCTGCGCACCATGCGCCATAGCAGGTCAGGTCCGCGGCGAGTGCGGCCTTGCTCGCCTCCGCCATGGCGGTCAGCTGCGCGTCGAAGCCGATCGCGCTGACCGGTGCGGCACCGGGTGGCACGAGCGCGCCCAGCACGCGGGCGAGCCGGGCGTCGACCGGCTCCGGCCGGGTGCGGCGACCGCGCATCGGCAGCGCCTCGCCATCGGTGCGGTGGACGATGATCTCGCCTGCGGGCACCGGGGATGCCTTTGCCTGGGCGCGGCCTTCCTTCAACTCGAAACGCATGGCGCCTCCTACCATGAGCCGGGGGGCAGCGAAATCGCGTCGATCCAGGATGATCGCGCGTTGTGGGCGGCATGACGCTGCTTATCCCGGTGCTGGGCGATCAATTGTCGATGACGCTGGCCAGCCTGCGCGGGGTCGACCGGGCGCGGGCCGTCGTGCTGATGATGGAGGTGTGGGACGAGGCCACCTATGTGCGCCATCACAAGAAGAAGATTGCGCTGATCTTCTCGGCGATGCGCCATTTCGCCGAGGCGCTGCGCGGTGACGGCTGGACGGTCGATTATGTGACGCTGGATGCGGACGGGAACAGCCAGAGCTTTGCCGGCGAGGTGGCGCGCGCCGCGCAGCGGCACGGGGCCGAAGCGATCCGGGTGGTGGCAGGCGGCGAATACCGGGTGCGGCGCGATCAGGACGACTGGGCGGCGCGCACCGGCCTGCCCGTCGAGATCATGGAGGATGATCGCTTCGTCTGCCCTCTGCCCGACTTCTATGACTGGGCGCGGGGGCGCCGCGATTACCGGATGGAATGGTTCTACCGCGACATGCGCCGTCGCACCGGATTGTTGATGACGGCGCAGGGCAAGCCGGTCGGCGGGCAGTGGAATTTCGACAAGGACAATCGCGAGACGCCGCCCCGCGGGCTGAACTATCCGGCGCCCGCCCGCTTTGCGCCGGATGCGATCACGCAAGGCGTGCTGGCGCTGGTCGCGGACCGGTTCGGTGGGCATTTCGGCGATCTGGTGCCGTTCGGCCTGCCGGTCACCCGCGAACAGGCGCTGGCGGCGCTGGACCATTTCATCGCGGCCGCGCTCCCCGATTTCGGGCGCTATCAGGACGCGATGATCGCGGGGCAGGATTATCTGTACCATAGCAGCCTGTCGCTGTGCCTGAACCTGGGGCTGCTGGGGCCCCTGGAAGTGTGCGAGGCGGCGGTCGCCGCCTATGAGAAGGGAGCGGCGCCGATCAACGCGGTGGAGGGCTTCGTCCGCCAGATCATCGGCTGGCGCGAATATATGCGCGGCATGTATTGGTGGGACATGCCCAAATTTGGCGCGCGCAATGCGCTGGGGGCGACGCGGCCGCTGCCCCAATTCTACTGGACCGGCGACACCGACATGCGCTGCCTTGCCGAAGCGGTGGGGCAGACCCGACGCGAGGCCTATGCCCATCATATCCAGCGGCTGATGATACTCGGCAACTTCGCGATGCTGGCCGGAGTGGCGCCGCAGGCGATCTCGGACTGGTTCCTGGTCGTCTATTTCGACGCCTATGAATGGGTCGAGCTGCCCAACGTCATCGGCATGAGCCAGTTCGCCGATGGCGGGATCATCGCATCCAAACCCTATGCCTCGACCGGCGCCTATATCGACCGCATGTCGGATTATTGCGGGCGATGCCGGTATGACGTGAAGGCCAGGACCGGACCGGACGCCTGCCCGTTCAACGCGCTATATTGGGATTTCCTGGCCCGCCATGAGCGGCGCCTGCGCGGCAATCCACGGATGCGCGGCATGTACGCCACCTGGGACCGGTTCGATGCGGCACAGCGAACCGCCTGTCGCGACAGTGCAGCGACCTTTCTGGACGGCCTGGCACCCGCCGATCAGGGATGGAGCAAGGCCCCGACATGACATGCCGGCATGTCGACGTGTCGACAGCGGTGATCATCGATCGAAATGTATCGCCAGCCAGATGGTCGGGGCGGCGGGGTCGGTAAAGGTCACGCGGTGGACCGCACCGGCCGGGATCATCAGGTGATCGCCCGGTGCCAGCACGATCACGCGGTCGGCGAGCGCGACCACCGCCTTTCCCGCCAGCAGCAGCACCCATTCGTCATGATCCTGGACATAGGGCGCATCGGCCGGCGTGACCTGCCCCTGCGAGACGATACGCTCGATCCGGCAGCCGGGGCGGGACAGGATCTCGCGAAATTCTTCATGCCCGGCGGGTGCCGGGATATCGGCGAACAGGTTGGGAAGCGGTGGGGCGTCGGTCATCGTGTGGCGGGTTCTGCCACGGCGTCGCATCCGCTGATATAGGCCGCGGGCATGACGCCTGTTTTCCGTTTCGCGCATATGCTGGGTCGGATCGATGCCGGCTGGCGTTTCGCCTCGGCCGATCTCCGCCGCTTCACAGCGCTGGCGCTGATCCGGGATGTCTGGGACATCGTTCGGCGCGATGCCGGGCCGGGCCATGTCGGGCCCGCGCACGAGGCGAGCTCGACCCATATCCTGTTCACCGAGGATCCGCGGCGGGATGCCGTGCTGCTCTGGCTGGCGGATCATGCCGCCCCGGTGCTGCGTGAGGCTGCAGCTTGGATGGCGCGGATGGTGGATGCCGAAACCCGGTTCGGCACGGCCGATCTGGCCTTGCTGGAGGTGGCGGGCGGCGCGCTGGCGGCGCCAGTCGCGGGGCCGGTGACCGCCGCATTGGGGCCGGACAGTGGCATGATGCTCACCACGGTTGCGGGTGCGGTCGACCGGTTGCGCGTCGTGCCGGACTTTCTGGAAGCGGAGGATGGTGGTCTGGTTCGGCCTCTGGCCGGTGCTCCGGTACGGCACCGGGTGGCGGCCCCTTCGCCCGGTGCCGCCTGGGCGCTGAACCTCGCGATGCTGGCCGACCCCAGGGTGACCGGGGGCGCGCCGCCCCCCATCGGCATCGTCAGCCGTGCGCTGTTTCATGGACTTGCCGACGCGGATGCGGTTGCCGGTCAACTGATGACGGATGCCGTTTCGGCCGGCGAGCGGACCTATCGACGCCTGCTGACGCTGAACGACGAACTGGCGCGCGGGGGGGCGGCGCTGGCGCATCTGTCGCGCAATGCGCGCGCGCGTGATGCCTGGGGCGTGGTTGCGGCATTGCAAATGCTCACCCGCCGTCAACTGGCGCACGCGCTGGCGCTTTCGCGCGGTGGAGCGGACATGCAGATGCGTGCGCTGGCCGGAGCCGGACTGGCGACGCTGCAGCCCGGCGGGGTCATCGATTACGCCTTACCGGAGCCCGGACCGCCCGCACCGACGGATGCTTCGTCGCTGGCGCATGCGGTCGAGGCGATCGATCGCGATCTGGCGGCGATTGCTCACTTGTATGAAAGACAAAAACAAAAAGAGGCGTAGCTCAGCCTTTGTCGACACGCATACATGTTCTCGCGTCGGCGCGTCGATCATCCCCCCGAGCGATCGTCAGGCAAGATTGCCGAGATCGTCCGCGCCCAGTGATCCGCCCGGTTCCAGATCGGTGGGGCGGCGCAGATGCTGAAGGATGATGTCGATGTCCTCGCCCGTCAGGCCGCTGTCACGGTCGATCGGCTGCCCCGCCGCGTGTCGGCTCCGAAAACCTTGCAGTCTTTCTGTCGCCTGATCGAGAGTGGACATGAGCCGGCCTTTCCTGATGCGTGCCCTGAAACGCTTGGGAAAGGATAGGGTTCGAATACAGGATAGGCTGCGCTGCTGCTCCGCCTTAGCCGACCATGTCCCCTATCGGTGACAGGAACCTACCAACGTACATCACTTGATCCGCTGGACCCTGAAGGATCGCGTGTTGCCGACGCTGGCAAAATATCCATGCAATATACCCCGGCGGATTCTGATGCTCTGCCCGGCGTCCGGCATGATACGCGGGCTATCGAGGGTGCGCCATGCACTGCCATCCGCCAGCGTCAGCACTGCGACACCTCGTCCGACTGGGGATAGGCGAGCGATAGACGAGAATATCTCTTTGATCTCGGGTGTTGCCGTTGGAGCCTTCACATCCTCGCGGTGTCCGACCGGGAAGCCGAAAGTCTTTTGGGGGTTCTCGTTCCGTCTGGATTCAGGAACATTGGCGCGGCCGGAAGGCTTCGATGCGGCATCAAAAGCTGTATCATAGCAAACGCTTTTCTGAACAGGGTTGGTCATGGTGCGGCAGGCCTTGGCCGTAATGGGCCATTCGCCATCACCGGCTTGGGCAGCAGCCACCGTTGATAACAGTGCCGCTGTCGTGATTGCCGTCCCAAGCCACCTTGGCTTCATGCACGATCCTTCTTCAGCCATCTGACCAGCGAACACATGTGATGTGTATGCAACATCATACATCAATCTGTGATCGATTGCAGCACCCGCTTGCCCCTAACGCTTCGGCGTTCTTAGGATGAAACATATCGACGCATTATCACAGTAATACGTCGCATATATTTACCTAAAAGACGCAATAGTGCGCTTTGCGGTATGGAATAGGGGAAAAATTCCATGGGGACGCTTAAGTCGCGCCTTCTCACAAATACTGTTATTACAGTAACTTCCTTGCTCGCTATGCCTGCTTTTGCGCAGGTCACCGCTCCTGCAGCCGAAGCCGGTACGCAGGCCGAAAATGGTACGGAAACGGACATTGTGATCACCGGATCACGTATTCGCCGGCCGGATTTGACCTCGAGCAGCCCCATCGCTGTTGTTTCTGAAGAAGAATTTGCCTTGTCGGGGGCGACCAATGTCGAGCAGGTGCTCAACACATTGCCTCAGGTCATCCCGGGTCTGACAGGTTTCTCGAACAATCCGGGCAATGGTGCCTCCACCCTGAATCTGCGTGGTCTGGGTGAGACGCGGTCGCTGGTGCTGGTCAATGGCCGCCGCTGGATGTTCTATAACACCAACCAGACCGTCGATCTCAACACGATCCCCGTCTTCCTGCTTCGCAATACCGAAGTCGTCACTGGCGGCGCATCGGCGATCTACGGCTCGGATGCGGTCGCCGGCGTCGTCAACTTCAATCTGCGCAACGACCTGAACGGTATCGAAGGCGGCGCGAACTATTCGCTGACCGAGCGCGGGGACGGCGCGCGCTATACCTTCGACCTGGCTATGGGTTCGAACTTCGCCGATGGCCGCGGCAACGTCACCGTCTACGGCAATTACATGCGCCGTCAGCCAATTTTCCAGGGGGCGCGCAGCTTCTCGCGCAATGCCGCTGGTGACGGTTGTATCGTGCCAGGCAGCACCAATTCGACAACACGTCTTGGAACGCCGTTTCCGTCAGGTATCACGCCTGCAACCTGCGCTGCACGCGGTGGTGAAATCGGTCTGATTCCGCAAGGGTCGGCCACGGTTCCGATCGCGACCTTCACGCGCGGCGTAGACACCTTCATCTTCAATCCCACGGGCGGCGGTTCGCGTCTTTTCCAGAACCCGGCGGATCTCTACAATTTCGCGCCCGACAATTACCTCATGCTGCCGCAAGAGCGTTACCTGTTCGGGGGCTTCGCCAATTATGAGGTCACGGACCATGTCGAGGCCTATACCGAGGTCAGCTACGTCAACAATTCGGTTCCACAGGAGCTCGCGCCAACCCCCATCGGTCAGAACGTATCGCTGCAGATTGCCAGCCCGTTCTTCAACGATCAGACCCGTGCCGTGCTGCGTCCGCTGGACACGGATGGCGACGGTTACGTGACCAGCACGGTCGGCTTCCGCTTCAACCAATCCGGGCCGCGTAACGTGAACCAGCAGCGTGATGCTTTCCGCATCCTCGGCGGTCTGCGTGGCGATATCACGCCCAGCCTGCACTATGACGCCTATTACCTGTACTCGCGCACGCAGAACACGCAGTTCCAGCAGGGCAATATCTCGCGCAGCCGCTTTGCCGCAGCGCTGAACACAGAATTTGCCCCCGGCACGACGACGCTGCGCTGCCGTGATGCATCGGCGCGAGCGGCGGGTTGCGTTCCGCTCAACGCCTTTGGTCTGGCACAGGCCAGCCAGGCTGCGATCAACTATGTGACGATCAACTCGACCAATCTTGAAGTTTCGTCCCTGAAGAACGCAGTGGCGTCGCTGTCTGGCGAGTTGTTCGATCTGGGCCTGGGTGCCGAGAAGATCGGTTTCGCCGTTGGCGGGGAATATCGTGCTACCGAATCCCGCTACACACCGGATACCTTCCTGGCGTCGGGCGACGTTGCCGGCTTCAACGCGGGCCTGCCGACTTCGGGCGGCTATAACGTCAAGGAAGTGTTCGGCGAATTGCGGGTGCCTGTACTGCGCGATCGTCTTTTTCATCGGCTCGATCTGAACGGTGCAGGACGGTATTCCGACTATTCGTTGGGCAGCATCGGCGGAGTGTGGACGTATACGGGTGGTGTCGAGTTCGCACCCGTGCGTGACGTGACGTTCCGCGGCCAATATGCCCGTTCGGTTCGCGCTCCGAACGTACAGGATCTGTTCGGTGGCAATGCCACGGGCTTCCCGGCAGCTATCGATTATTGCTCGGATCGTGGCCCTGCCAACGCGCGAACAGATGCCATTCGGGCATTGTGCGTCGCCTCAGGTGTTCCAGCGGCAAACGTGTTTACTCGCGCCGTGCAGCCATCGGCTCAAATTCAGGTCAATACGGGCGGCAATCCGAATGTACGTGAGGAAGTGTCGGATACCTGGACGGCAGGTGTCGTCTTTTCGCCGACCTTCATTCCGCGCCTGAATGTTCAGATCGACTGGTTTGACATCAACGTCAGGGATGCCATCGGAACGCGTTTTGGTGGTGCCGCCACAGCGTTGGAACTATGCTATCTGGTGGCGCAGAACATCAATGACCCGGTCTGCGCTACCTTCAATGGTTCGCGTGGATCAACGGGCGGTATAGGTCAAACACAAGGCGGAACGAACCCGAACTTTGTAACGGACAATACCGCGGGATTGTTGACCAAGGGCATCGATATGCAGGTCGACTATAACCGTAACTTCGGAAACGTGAACGTTTCGTTCTTCTATCTGGGCACGTATCTTCACAGGTATCGGACGGTTGCCAATGCCGCCTTCCCGGACCGCGTGAACATCAGTGAAGGTACGATCGGCTTGCCGAAGTATCGGCATACCACGCGTCTGACTGCCGGAGTCGACAAGGCACAACTGTCGTTCCGGTGGCGCTATCAGGGCAAGGGGCAAGACAACCGTATCGAGAACGTCTTCCTGGGCACGACGCGGGTCGGCACCGATCCGGCAATCCTGCCCAACGCCTATATCGGTGCTGCCAACTATTTCGATCTGACCGCAAGCATCGACGTCAATGACGGCCTGAATTTCAGCATCGGCGTCAACAACCTGCTCGACAAGCAGCCGCCTATTCTAGGCGCTGCGCAGGAGCAGTCGAATACGCTGCCCAGCTTCTACGACGTTCTGGGTCGTGACTTCTTCGTGTCGGCGCGCGTGCGCCTCTAAAATAGACAGCGAAGGTGAGCTATGGGGCGGCGAAGTAATTCGCCGCCCCTTTTTTGTCGTGAGGCTAAGGCAGCCGCGTCCTTCGAGATGCAACGTCAAACGCCATGCTCATCCGCGTTCCGCCAAAGATCGGGCGGGTGCCATGAAACAGCATGCTGGGAAACAGCACACAGTAACCCGGGCGAGGACGGATGGTGGCCATTGGCGACAGGTGCGTGCCGAGGTCCGCGGGTGGTCGCCCAAGATCGAGCCAGCCCGATCGATCGGCGTCGTCCACCTGCGGGGGAACGACAAAATAGGCAGCTGACGACAGCAAGCCTTGCGGGTGGATGTGCGAGGCGTGCCGGCCGCTGCCCAGCAGGCGGATCGACCAGCTTCCCTTGACTTGCCACGCTGCATCACGGTGACGTAGCAGCGGATGCGCAGCATCATATCCAGGCAGCGCGGCACGATATTGTGCAACGACCTTCTCGACCGTGCGGGACAGGATGCCGATTGCAGGCTCCATACGTTCCAGCAGTGCCCCTACGGTCTGGCTACCGTCTTTGACCGATTGGCCGATCGGCATGGTGGAGTGATCATGCAGGCTTTCCAGCAACGCTATGATCTCGCCCATATCGATGGAGGAAAGGCTTAGCGGCAGTTCCTGTACGAGCCCTTCTTGACCGGAAAGCCATTGATGACGGGGATCGCCGAGCAGGCGCCATGCAACGTCGCGCAACGCCCATGCCGCCACGTTCTCAGGCTCATCGACGAGCACCTGCGCCAGCAGTGTATCCGCCACAGCCGGATCGCCCATGCGAATGCGATGACGAGCGACATGCACGCGCCATTCTTTTGGAATGGGCTGGACGGAGAACAGACGATTGGCCCGGTCATGATCGCCAGCCGCACCCGCATATACGGCTTCCAGGAGGGCGCACTGCCTGTCGGATGGCCACAGGCTCCGCGCCTTTGCTGCAATGGCGGCTGCATCAAGATGGCGATCCACCCCCGCCAGGGTTGTCGCCCAGGATTGGTACAATGCCGGTGATGGAGCGTAGCTGGCCGCAGCGGCATAATGATCGGCAAAGTGAGCATGCTCACCATTTGCCCATCGCACGGCAGCGTGACCCTCGAGCCCCTCGATCCAGTCGGGCACCTGTGTCGCCAAAGCCTCGGTATAACGATACGCTTCCTGCAACCGGCCTTGGCCAAGTAGCGCCTGCGCCAAGCCAGCGATGACGTGGCGATCACCAGGTACCGCCGCCAATCCGCGCTCATGCCAAGCCACGGCATCAGAAGCGCCGCGGCGAAGTGCGACTTGTGCCCGACCTTGCAGCCCGCGGGGGTGGTTCGGATCACGCTGGAGAAGGGCGGTGTAGCTGCACTGAGCACCTGCGAGGTCGCCCGCCTCCAACTCTGCTGCCCCGCGCGCGGTCCAGTAGCGAGGATGTGTCTGCGCCGCACTGTGCCGCGTCTGCAGAAGTTCCAGCGCCTCATCAGCACGCGCAAGTCGGGTCAAGATGATGGCACGATTGACGATCGGCTCGGCAGCAGCCGGCGCCACGGCAGTAGCGTGTTCAAACCACATCAGCGCATCGTTGCTTGTTCCGTGCGTGGCGTGAAAATTGCCGATGCTGTTGAGCAATGCGCCGTCGCCGGGGAACCGCTCGGCAGCCTGTTCGAACAAGGCGGCGGCTTCTGCCACATGACCCGCGCGGGCAGCTGCCAAGGCGCGGTTGCGCAAGTCACCTGCGTTCGTCAACGGTCGCGGAACCAGCCGGTGATTGAGAAGCGCCCGATCGGCGCGAAGGGTGGCACATAGCTGACAGCATGGGGGGTGGGCACTTCAAACAGGCTGAGCGTGTTGAATCTTGGCCGATAGCCAGCGATCACATCGCCATCTTCGTCAAAGAAATTGAGGTAGCCGCCCCAATCATGACGCCATTCTTCGCGGCACATGCCTAATACATAAGCGACCCGCCACCCTTCGGCGGCATGACTATCTACATGGAGTGGCAAGAACTGGTTGGGAGCAAACAGCGTGGCTTGCGCATCCGCCTTGTGAAGTTCTTGCAACCCCGTGATCTTCCTAATGAAGTTCATGAAGGGGGCGTCGTTTAGATGCTCGAAGAGGATGTCATAGGGACTATCTGGATGTGCCTGCGTCAAGTATGCATCAAGGATAGGATAGCGCGCATAAGAGAAGGCGTATTCCCCGGTGCTTTGCATTGCCTTGAAGATGCGTGTAGCAACAGCATTGCGTTCCTCCATGGGAAGGGCAGCGAGCGCTGCGGCATCGAGTGCATGGGGGCCATCTTCGCCTGCTCGCCAGCCCAAGCCCCAAGGCGTGTGATGTGCCAGAAGATTATGGATCGCATCTGCGGCAGCAGGGGTTAGAAGATCACGGATCTGTACGCGCCGATCCCGTCTGAAACGGTCGCCGATTGCATCCATATCGAGCGCTGGGTTGAGATCAAGAATGCTTTCAATCACCCGACCGATGCCCTTGTTGATGATCGGACGCAGCATCACGCTTTGTCCAAACATGTATTTGGACCTTGGAACTATACGCGACAAGATCGATTTTTTCGTCCCCTTGGGCAAAGTCGATTGATACCTGTCAAGCGCCGAATTGTCGTCGTGTCGACAGGTATGCACGTAGACAAATTTATAATGGTGTCATGGAAGGTTGGGTGCATGTCGACACAGGGGGTGCGGGTTGCTTTGGTGACCGGGGCCGGCGGGGGGCTGGGGCGGGAGATCGCGCAGGGGCTGGCGGCCGGGGGCATGGCGGTGATCGTGCAGGGGCGCCGCGCCGGGGCGCTGGAAGAGGTGACAGAAGCGATCGGGGCGGCAGGCGGGGTGGCCTGGCCGCTGGTGGTCGACCTGGCGGACGGGGCGGCGGTGGTCGAGGCGCTGAAGCCCTGGCCGCGTATCGATATCGTCGTGAACAATGCCGGGCGGCGCGATCGCCGGCCGCTGGGCGCGCTGGACCGGGAGGCGCTGCGCCAGATGCTGGAGGTGAACCTGGTTGCGCCCTTCGACCTGGCAAGGCTGCTCGCGCCGCGCATGGGGGCGGGGGGGCGCATCATCAACGTGACCTCGATCGCCGGGCAGATCGCGCGCGGGGGCGATGCGGCCTATACGGCGAGCAAGGGCGGGCTGGATGCCTTGACCCGCGCCCTGGCCGCAGAACTGGGGCCGCTCGGCATCACCGTGAACGCGGTTGCACCCGGCTTCTTCGCGACCGAAGCCAATGCCGCGATGCGTGCCGATCCGGCAATCGCCGCGCACCTGGCGACGCGCACGGCGCTTGGCCGCTGGGGGCGACCGGAAGAGATCGTCGGCCCGGTGCTGTTCCTGGCGTCGCCCGCGGCATCCTATGTCACCGGACAGGTGCTGGCCGTAGATGGCGGGTACACCGCACATTTCTGATGTCCGGATGCCCGCGATTAACCAAAAGGGGGCCGGAACGGGCGAAATCAAGAAAATCGCTGCGGATCACCAACCAGGCGGAAGAAGGCGATCGGACGGCATAGTGTAAATAATTAGCAGGACTTTCTATATTCTTAGCCAGTAAGATACGGATCAGCCGATATACTGTATGGACAAGAACTCTGAGCATTGTAAGTAAATACACTTAATATCTGATCTAAAATGGAACAATGAGCCTTGGAGGCGGAGCGATTGGCTGTTCACGACGCCAAGTGATTCGCATAGCAGTTGGTCATCGGAAGTGATGGCAATGCGGGGGGTAGGAGCAAGGCTCCTGTGATCAGTATGAAAACATTCAGTGCTGCAATATGCACCTGCATGATGCTGACGCCGATCTGCGCGTCTGCGCAGGACCTTTCCTACCAGCCGATCAATCCACGATTTGGCGGTAATCCTTTCAACTCCAACCATCTGCTTGGTGAGGCGAACGCACAGAATAAATATACCGATCCCAACGATCGGTCCAACCAGAGCCAGGCGGATATATTTGCGCAACAACTTCAGTCGCGCCTTCTATCCTCGCTGTCGTCGCAGGTTGTTGATGCGATCTTCGGCAAGGACCCGCAGCAGAGCGGCACCATTCAGTTCGGCGGCCAGACGATCCAGTTCGATCGCGGCCTGGACAGTGTGACGCTTCGGATCACCGATCAGTCCACGGGCAAGGAAACCGTGATCTCCATCCCCACGCTGGTGAAGGCGAGCTGAGATGCGCGCTTCTCTCCTTCTGATGGCGACCGGCCTGACCCCGAGCCTGTCGGGATGCGCGGCCTATGATGTCGGTCCGTCGCGCTACAATCCCCAGGCCTATGTTCCGGCCAAGACGCCAACCGAACTGCGCCTGAACCAGTTGCCGTCGCCGGCACGCCAGGTTGCGGTCGCGGTGTACGGCTTCGGGGATCAGACGGGCCAGTTCAAGCCCAGCGAAACCGGCCAGACGCTGTCGCGGGCGGTGACGCAGGGGGCCGGCTCGATCCTGATGAAGGCGTTGCAGGATGCCGGCAATCGCCAGTGGTTCACCGTGGTGGAGCGCGAGCAGTTCAAGAACCTGCTGAGCGAACGGCAGGTGATCCGTGAGATGCGCGAGCGCTATCTGGGTGAAACCGCGGTCAATCCGCAGGCGCTGCCCGCATTGCTGTTCGCCGGCGTGCTGCTGGAAGGCGGCGTGATCGGGTACGACACCAACACCGTCACCGGGGGCGCGGGCGCCGCATTCCTGGGGATCGGAGCGCACACCCAGTATCGCCAGGATACGGTAACCGTCTATCTGCGCGCCGTGTCCGTACGGACCGGTGAGGTGATGACCACGGTAACCGCCTCCAAGACGATCGCTTCCCGCTCCCTGAACGCCAGCACGTTCCGTTACGTGGCATTCAAGGAGCTGCTCCAGGCCGAAATGGGCATCACCACCAACGAGCCCGATCAGCTGGCGCTGCGCCAGGCGATCGAGAAGGCGGTGTACGGCCTGGTCATGGAGGGTGTCGAACTCAAGCTTTGGGATTTCAAGGACCCTGCGGCGGGCTCGCCGTTGCTGCGCGACTACAAGGTCGAGCGCGACGGGCAATTCGCCCCCGAACAGGTCCAGACAGCGATGAAGGCGGCCGATGCTGCCCCGCCGCTCAAGATCCTGGCGACGCGGGACCGGTTGAAGGACCGGGACGAGCCCGCATCCGGCCGCAAGGACGGGTCGTCAAAGGAATCATCCGGATCGGGAGGCGCGCTTTAAGCGGACCGCCAAACGACCCTGATGGCCGTACCCCCGCGGCATACGAACAATAACCGGGGGTCTTCACGACGGGGCGGTAACCCCGCCGTGAAGGAACGTTGCCGTGGAAAAACAACGATCATGTCATCCAGCCGGCGCCAACCGGCACGACGGCATGGTTATCACCTCAAACCTTAAGGAATGACAACCATGAAGATTCTCGTTCTCGCTTCGGCTTCGGTCCTCGCTTTCGCCACGCCCGCAATGGCGCAGGACTACAACAACGCTTCGTTCGTCCAGCAGATCGGCAATGTGAACACTTCGACCGTTGACCAGAACAGCGGCATCCAGAAGTCGGCCATCCATCAGCTCAGCAGCAACGACACCGCGCTCGTCGAGCAGAACGGTGCCCTGAACGACTCGATCGTGCTGCAGCAGGGAACCGAGTTCGTCAAGGGCGGCAACCGCAGCGAAAACCGCATGTCGGGTAACGGCGACAAGAACTATGTCGTTCAGAGCGGCGCGAACAACGTGTCGTACACGACCTTCAGCCCGTCCTCGGCCGACTCGGTGTCGATGATCAACCAGGACGGCGCCGGCAACTTCGCCGACTACACGTCGAACGGCGACAGCAACGAGTCGCTGATCACCCAGCAGTTCGACCAGAACAGCGCTTCGGTGTTCCAGATGAGCTCCAACAACTACTCGTATGTCGGCCAGAACGGCCTCGGCAACGCCGCGACCGTTACGCAGCACTAAGTTGCAGGAAGGTGCGCTCGCAGCGATGCGAGCGCACCTTTTGTCTTTGGTGCGAGCCGATCGGCTTCCGGACAAAAGGACATGAGCACGATGAGCATATGGCTATATGGCGCCATGGCGGCTCTACTGATCGCGGCACCCGGCCTTCCTGCACATGCGCAGCGCAGCGCCGATGCACGGATATCGTCCGCTTCCAGCGCCTTTGTCACCCAGATCGGCGAAGCAAACATAGCCACGGTCCGGCAGAATGCCGACCGCAGCCAGAGCATCGTGCATCAATCGGGTAATCGCAACGTTGCCTCCATTCGTACCGATGGCAACGCGCGCGCCAGCGTCACGATGATCCAGTCTGGCAGCAATAACAGCGCATCCGCAACGCAGGCCGGTCAAGGTCTTCTGTCGCTTGCAATGGTCCAGCAGGGTGTCGGCAACCAGATGGCCGCCACCCAGATGGGCAGCGCGGGCATCAATTCCGCGGTGATGTCACAGATGGGCGACCGCAACACCGCCACGCTGACCCAGTCGGGCAGCGACAACCAGGCGAAGCTGACCCAAACCGGCGACGACAACGCGATGACCGCGACACAGCTTGGTAGTCGCAACATGCTGGTCTGGGATCAACAGGGTAACAAGCTTCCCGATCTGGAAATCACCCAGTCCGGCGGTGCTTCGGTGCAGATCATGCAAACGGCTGGCTACGGCAAACCCTGATATGATCCGGTTGCCGCAGATCGATCGCCCCATCTCCTGTCGGTCTGTGATGTCCGGTGTCATGGTCGCGTCCGTTCTGCTTGCCGTGCCTGTTGAAGCCGCGCAGAATCGGGATCGCACGACCCCACCGGGCGGTCAGATTTCCAATGCACGTACCGGCGACGTCCAGACGGTGCCGCAGATCGCGCCGGAACGCGACCGGCCCGCAACCGTGCAGCAGCCCGAGCGTGCCGCACCGCTGAGCGGGGCCGCCCAGATCGCCCCGGTCGACCGCAGAATGCCGCTTCCCCAGGTCTCCGCACCGGCATCGCCTTTGGTCTCGACGCCACAGGCGTCGCGCGGCGATCGTTCGGTGCAGGCGGGCGAGCGGCTGACCCAGCCGAAGGAAAGTCGCAATGTGGCGACATCGCGCGTCGTCGGCGCCGATCGCTGTGACCCGCAAAATCCGGCTGCTTCGGGTTCATCCGTCTGCCAGCAGGTGATCGAGGCACGCGCCGACAGCTTTGCGACCGAGCGTCCCGATTTGTCGCCAGAGGAGCGACTGCTCGTCGAGCGTTATACGCCGCAGCAGGAGCGCGGGATCCTTGCCGAGGTGCAGCGCGTCGGCCGCGACCAGGTCGACGCCAGCTCAGTCGACACGCAAGCGCTTGCCACCGTCGTGTTGGGACAACCGGTGCCCGATCCTGTTCCAGCCGAGAGCACAGCTGAAGCGGGCGATCCGGTAATCGTGAACGACCTGTTGAACGCGGTGATCGACCAGACATCGGCAGGATCGCGCTGACCGGCGGACCTAACCGTAGAGCCGTTCGTCCCACCAGACCGGCTCCGGCAGATCATAGGTGATCGCGGCCGCATCCGGATGCGCGGGATTGATCAGGATGTTGCGTTCCAGCCGCGCCGGGATCGAGGGAACGAGCAGCAGCGCGCTGCGCCGGGCGGTGAACCAGTCCGCACCGAACGTCTTGCACAGACCTTCATCCTTGCCGTCCCAGCCGGGATGGGCGGCGGTCTGGAAAATCTCGTAACTGGTGCCATTGGGGATGGTGATGCGGATATAATGCTGGTTGGGCGGCAGCACGCCATTGGCGTGGACCAGCTTTTCCAGCATCGCGGTCGAATAATGCTCGGACGTGTAGATGACCGGGCTGAGCGCCGTGTTCCAGCGGCCCGGATAAAGCCGTGCGCCTTCGCTGTCGTAGATGGGATGGGCACCGTGAGGGTCACCGATGCGATACGCGGTCAGGACGCGATCGGTGCGGTGGCCTTTCGTCACGCGCCGCCGCCATAGGCGGCGCGGCCGAGCAGGTTGATGACGAGGTCGGCGCCGGGGCTGGTGGCGAGGGCGACGTCGAGCGGGGGTTTGCCGTCGAGCATGGCGTGCGGGCGGGTCAGGAAGGCGCGGGCGCGTTCCGGCTCCCCATAGATGGACAGGGCGAAGCTGAACACCTTGGCCAGCCGGGCCAGCCGGTCGCCCTCCTCGCTGGTCAGCCGCTTGGAGGCGGATTTGCGGCGACGCTCCAGCGTCGCCTTGGGAATCAGGCGGAATTTGAAGCGCGCATCGTCGGGCGCGACGCTGTCGGCGAGCCGGTCCAGCGCAGTAACCGGCAACCCCTTCTCGATCGAATAGGCCAGGGCGAGGCGTGAGGCGTGCAGGCCGGCGGTGACGCCGAGCAGCGCTTCGATCGATGCGGGTTGGGTCGCCATATCTGCCTCTTCTCAGTTGAGGCTGATATATGCCTCAACTGAGATCGGCGCAAGTTTTGGCGATCAGGCGAGGTGCCGGCGCAGCAGGACCAGTGTGCTGTCGCCGGGAACCGGCTCGCTGGTGAAGCCCATCTCGTGCTCCAGTTCGATCGCGCTGCGATTGTCGCGGCTTTCGATCGATTCCAGCGTCTGCACGCCTTTGGCTTTGGCGCGGGTGGCGACATGATCGAGCAGGGTCCAGCCGATGCCGCGGTTCTTCAGGTCGGCGCGCACCGAAATCGCGACCTCGCCGCGGCTGCCGTCGTCGCTGGTCGCCAGCATCGCGGCGCCGACCACTTCCTCACTGTCGGCATCGCGGGCGAGATACGCCTCCGACCGATCATGATCGGGGGCGACCATCGCCGCGATCTGTGCCGCGCCGACGGTGCGCACCGCGGTCAGGAAGCGGAAGCGGAGATCCTCGGGCGAGACCTCGCGGAAAAAGGCGGCAAGCGCGGAGGCATCGTCCGGCCGGGCGGTGCGTACCACCAGGCGGATGCCGGTCCGCGTGACGAGCGGCTGTTCGGTCATGGCATGGTCCTTTGTCGGGCGGTCTGCCCGGTCATCGTTCCACCGGGTGGATTGGTTCCGCTTCGGTGGGCCCGTCATCGACCCCCGGCGTGCTGCACGATCGCTTCGCACAGCCGGTGGGTGGCCATGATGTCGTCTCCCGCGGTGGGCCGCCGCGCGCGCACCGCGGCCAGGAAGTCGGCACACATGGCGGAAAAGCCGCGCTGTTCGGCAACCGGCGTCCAGTCGCCGCGCCGGCGGACATGCTCGGTACCGTCCTGTTCGATCCGTTCGGCCAGGTTGACGACGGCGCGCTTGCCGTTGCCGCCCAATATGTCGATCCGCTCCTCGTCCAGACCGGAGGCGCGGTGCATCGTGCCGATCGCGTGATAGCCATCGCCTGCCAGGGTCAGCGTCACCGCCTCCAGCCGTCCATCGCGCACAACGGTCTCGATCGTCTCGCGCATGGGCTGTGCGGGGGCGAGGAAGCGCAGGGTATCGACGACATGGATGAAGTCGTCGAACACGACACGTCGGGGCGTGTCGGCCTGTGCGTGGCGGTGCTTCTGCATCAGGATCAGGCTGCGCGGGGTCTGGCGGAGCGCGGCATAGTCGGGTGCGAAGCGGCGGTTGAAACCGACGCCGAGCAGCACATCCCGGTTCTGGGCGAGCGTGACCAGCCGTGCCGCCTCGTCCGCGCTGTCGGCAAGCGGCTTGTCGACAAAGACGGGGATGTCGCGCTCCAGCAGCGTCGTGACGAGGCCGGGATGCGCCGGCGTCGCGGCATGGACAAAGGCCGCGTCGAAGCCACCCGACGCCAGTGCCGCGTCCAGCCCGACATGGGCGTTTGCGATCCGGTAGCGGGCCGCAACGGCATCCAGCACGCCGGCGTCGCGCGTGGCGAGGTGCAGTTCGATATCGGGCAGCGCGGCGAGCACCGGCAGATAGGCCTTGCGCGCGATATCGCCCAGTCCGACCATCAATACCCGCATGTGCCCGTCCCCGCGCCTGTCCGTGGCGGTGCGATACCCGGACAGGCGCATGGAGGAAATGCCGCTAGCCGACGATCACCTCGCCCGGCTGGTTGCGCAGATTGTCGCCAAGCGCGGTTTCGCGGGTTTCGATCGTGATCGGCTTTATCGGGATGGGGGCGGGCGGCGTTTCGCGGCGCGGCTTGCGAAGGGCGAGGAACAGGCCGAGCGACAGGCCGGCGCCGACAGCCAGCTTCATCGCCAGCCCCTTCTTGTTGTGCTGCCATTCCGCGCGGGCGCCCATCTCGCCGGGGATGTTGGGGATGATGCCGCGGCCGAGATCCTCCACCACGCCCTCGACCACGTTGATCCGGTCGGCGCCCATCAGCAGCAGCCAGTGCCACCAGTCGGACTCGCTGCGACGAAAGGCATAGCGGCGGATCATGCCGCTCACCCCGCTGGGCGGTGTCGAGGTGCCGATCACCGCGGGCAGGCGGTTATGCTCGATCGATTGCAGCACCTCGACATCGGGCTGCTGCTCGGGCGGGCGCGTCCAAGACAGGCCGCGGGTCTGTTGATCCTCGACATGGCGCATCGGATAGGTGGGGTCGTTCCGGGCATCGGCATCGACGCCCCAGCCCGGAATTGTCGAGGTGTCGACCAGAGACTTGCTCATGCCCTTTGCTCCTTCATGCGCCATGAGGCAGCAGCACGGGCTTGATGCAGCCGTCGAGCTTTGCCGAGAACAGGTGATAGGCGTCCGCAATGTCGGTCAGCGGCACGCGGTGAGTGATCATCGCCTTGGGATTGATGTGCCCGGCCTTCAGATGGTCGATCAGGCGGGGCAGCAGGCGCTTCACCGACGCCTGGTTGGCGCGGATGGTGATGCCCTTGTTCACGACATTGCCGATGGGCACGATGTTGCCGGTCGGCCCGTACACGCCGACGATCGAGACGATCCCGCCCTTCTTCACCGAATTGATCGCCCAGTGGAGCGCGATGGCGTTGCCCGCCTCCAGCTTCAGCTTGGTGCCGATCAGATATTGCAGTGCGTTGCCCGCAGCGTCGCCGCCCACCGCGTCGATGCACACATCCGCGCCCAGCGAGTCCGTCTGCTTCTTCAGGAACACGACGACATCGTCGATCTCGCGGAAATTATAGACCTCCGCCGGACAGAATTGCCGGGCGAAATCCAGCCGGTATTCGATATGATCGATCACGATCACCCGGCCGGCGCCGAACAGCCAGGCGGAGCGCGCCGCCATCAGCCCGACGGGTCCGGCACCGAACACGACCACCGTGTCGCCGGGGCGGATGCCGCCCATCTCCGCCGCCTGATATCCGGTCGGCACGACATCGGTCATCAGCACCGCATCGTCGGGGTCCATCCAGTCGGGGATCACCATCGGGCCGACATCGGCATAAGGCACGCGCACATATTGCGCCTGCCCGCCGTCATAGCCGCCCGCCGTGTGCGAATAGCCGAAGATGCCACCGACCGCGGTCGCCTGGGCATTGGATTCGTGACAATTGCCGAACAGCCCCTGCTGGCAGAAATGGCATTTGCCGCAGGCGATGTTGAACGGCACCAGCACATGGTCGCCGACCTTCAGATTTTGCACCGCGGGGCCGACCTGTTCGACGATGCCGCAGAATTCATGGCCAAAGGTCATGCCGACGCGCGTGTCGGGGACCATGCCGTGATACAGGTGCAGGTCCGATCCGCAGATGCATGAGCGCGTCACCCGGACGATCGCATCCTCGGGATGGAGGATGGTCGGCATCGGCTTCTCATCGGCCCTGACGCGGTATGGCCCGCGGTAGTTCATCGCCAGCATGCGCTGCTCCCTTGCATAGTCCGGCGGTGTCGCCGCGTCAGGGGATGAAGCGTAAGGGAAGGGTGAAGTTCCTTTGTTTATCGTGGGTTAGTAAGGTTTTACCGTGGAAGCGGTTGCAGGATCGCGTCGATCCGGGGCGGCGCGCCGGCAATCGCTTCGAGATGCGGATAGCGCAGGCCTGCGGGCACCCCGACCTGCACCTTGCGGTGCCGCGTGCCATGCGACACGGCAAGTTCGATCCCGTCGCCTGCCGCACATGCCCGTACCGCCTGGCGGAGCCGGTCGGGTGTGAAGCGACGGCCATTCACCGCCTCGACCCTAGTGCCCAGCGTGAGGGCGGCCTGATAGGCCGGGCCCTCCCAAAGTACGTCGGCGATCTTGCCCTCCGGCGTGACGGCGAGGCCGATCGAATGGGTCAGGTCGATCTGGTCGAACACCCCTTCGAACGACGTCTGATAGGCGCTGGGATGATCGCGATAGACCAGCCGGTAGCCGCCCCGCTCCAGCCCGGCGAGCGGCGCATGCTCGTGGGTTTCGGTCAGTTGTGCGGCAAAGACGCCCTGCCAGTCGAACGGCGCGATGCCGTTCAGCGTGTCGACCACCTCGTCGAATTCATAGGTGTGGGTCGACCAGTCCCCCGGCGCGGCGGCAAAGAAGATGCGGGCGAAATCGTCCAGCGAACGGGTGTCCCCGGACAGTTCGCGCAACCGCGTGTCGACATCGAGCCAGATGAGCGCCCCTTCGGCGTAATAATCCTCGCTGCGCTGCCAGCTCGTCCAGGGAAGGGCCGCGCGGGCGGCGATGATGGGATCACGGGTCGTGTCGATGGTGGGACGCCAGCGGCTGCCGGCGCGGACATCGTAGCGCGCGGCGGTAAAGGCGAGCGCGCCCAGCGCCTGCTCCGCAGACCACAGGCCGGAGCGGGCGGACAGAATATGCGTCCAATATTGGGTCTGCCCCTCATAGACCCACATCAGGCTGTTGCGGATCGGTTTTTCGAAACAGGGCGTCCAGGAGTCCGCACCGCGCCGATGCTTGCCGTTCCAGCTATGCACATATTCGTGCGGCACGGTGTCGCGCCGTGCGGCATTGTCCGACCAGTCGCGGAAATAGCCGGGGATGCTGACCGCCTCGAACGAGCGATGATGTTCGATGCCGACACCCGTCAGCGTTTCGCTGAGCGCCAGAAGCATCTCGAACCGGTCGAAGGGGCGCGAGCGGAACAGCCGGTCGGCCTGTTCGACCACCGCGCGGTGAGCGTCGATCTGTTCGGGCGTCGCGCCGAGCAGATGCGGCTCGTCCGCGACGATGGTCAGGCTGACCTGATCGTCGAGCGCCTCGTGGCGAACATGGCGCCCGGCCAGCACGGGCGAGTCCACCAGCGTGTCGAGCGCGGTGCGCTCGAACCGGATCGTGCCATCGGCCTGATCCAGCACGGCCAGGGCACATGCCGCCTGCCAGCCGGGTGGTATCGTCAGGCTGGCATCGACCATGATGCCGCGCGCATAATGGCCTGCCGGATACAGGACGCTGGTGTTCCAGGGCAGGCAGAGCATATCGGGGGTGCACAGCACCCGGCCTTGCGCCGGATCGGTGGGCGACAGGAACTGGAACTCCGCCTCGATCGCATCGACGCCGTCCGGCACGTCGATGGCAAAGGCATTGACGGTCACCGGATGGCGCCGCCAGCGCAGGTCGCGCCCGCCGGCATGGACGCACAACCCGGCAAACAGCTCGATCGGCGCCTGGGGGGCGTGGAAGCCCGGCAGCCATTTGGGATATAGCAGCACAAGCTCGCCGGCGCCCGTGACCGGGATGGTTTCGCGCACGCGGAAGATGCCGCGATCGACGTCCGTCGCATCCACGGCGAGGTGCAGCACCCCGCAATAGGGTTGATCGACGGGTTCGGGGATACCGGGCGGATCGGGCAGCGGATGCGGCAGGTGAAGGGGCGGGGCGATGTTGTGCACTGGAAAGCTCCGGCAACAGGCGGGAGGGGAGACCGGAACGGGCGCGTCAGGACATCGAGTGCAGCGCATCGCGGCAATAGACGCGCGCGACGGGCATGCCGTTTTCGTCCAGCACGTCCATGCGTCCGCGCGGGTCGATCCTGCTGCGTCCGGCCCGTTTGAGCAGGCTGCACAGCCGGCGATTGGCATGGGCCAGCGCCAGCGAGACGCTGGCGGCCTGCAGCCTGCGATGGTCGACGATGCGACCCGACTGGTCAAATAAAGCTAATAGATACAGTCGCATAATCCGATAATCGAACGTGCAGGTCCGCCGTTCCCGGGCTTGATCCGGATCATCACGATTGTGGGCGGCCCCCATGCCGGGCGGGAGCAAAGGGGGGTTTTCCGTGTGAAAGCACGAATGGGGCGGGCGATCGCGGGCCGTGGAGGGCCAGGCCCCTCGCGTTTTCCGCGTGAAAACAGGTCCGTTCGCCGGTGACGGCGTCCAGGCGGCGGAAATACGGGTTTTTCCAAGCAATTCGCCCCCAAGGGCAGGGGCGGGTGACGAATATTCGTGCTTTCACGCGGAAAACCCCCTCGCGCCGCCCGGCGATGTGGACAAGGCGCGGGGATCGCCACATGCTCCGGCCCGACGGGAAGGCGGGACGATGGGCGAAATTTCACGACGGCAAGACGATCTGTTTCCGCTCGACAGCCCGCTCTACGGCGACGTTCAGGGCGAGCGGACCGTTGCGGAATTTCCGTTCTTCGCGCTGACCAAGAAGGCGCAGATGACGCCGATGATCTTCGAGAGCGGTGATGCGCGGATCGAGATCAATCCCAGCAAGACGGGCGTCGCGACGATCTACGACAAGGAGATCCTGCTCTACATCGCCAGCCTGATGGCCGCGCGGATGGAGCAGGGCGAACAGGTCGAGCGGGTGATGAGCTTTACCGCCAACGACCTGTTCCGGGTGACCGGCACCAATGCCTCGGCGCGGTCCTACACCTCGTTGAAAGCATCGCTCAACCGTCTGCAGGGCACGCAGATCATCACCAATATCGAGACGGGCGGGGAGGGGTCGGACAGCGCCTTTTCCTGGCTGCTGAAGGCGGACATCAAATATACCAAGCTGCCGTCCGGCGAGCGCCGGGTGAAGCGGGTCGAGGTGATGGTGTGCGACTGGCTGTACCGCGCGATCCTGACCGACCGGCGGATCGCGGCCTATCATCTGGACTTCTTCAAGCTGGGGCCGATCGAACGCCGCCTGTACGAGCTGGCCAAGTTCAACTGCATCGACGACGAGGCCGGCTTCACCATCGATCTGGAGGCGCTGGCGACGCGGGTCGGCTGCGCGACCGACAAGCGCGGGCTGGAATATCTGAAGAAGCAGTTGCGCGACGTCGCCGACAAGCAGCCGCTGCCCGAATATACCGTGATGCTGGATGAGGAGAAGATGCCCTCGGCACGCGGCGGACGCCCGCGGGTGCGCACGCTGGTCAGCTTCCGGACGCGGCCCAGGCCGCTGTCGGATGAAAGCGGTGACATGGACGAGATCGGCGGGGAGGGCGCGGAGCCGGATTTTCCGTGTGAAAGCACGAATCCGTAAAGATCCATCCTCCTGGCAGGCGATTTTGCGCGCACGGCGCCGATGGGGACCATGATCGGCGCTCGAACGGGGGGTTTTCCGCGTGAAAGCACGAATCTTTGTTGAGGTTTTCCGCGTGAAAGCACGATTCAATGCGCTTGGGTAAAACCGCTTTGGCGGCAATGATGACCCTTGCGCGATTCAGGTATGTGCAGCCGGCGGTTTGATGATGCCGGGCACAGGCCAGGGGTCGGGTGGTGGCGGGTATGACCCCGCGGCCGGGGACGAAAAAGGGACCACCATGACCGGATAAAGGAAACCCGGCACGAAGGCCGGGCATCCAAGGTTCATATCGACACGCCGGCAAGCGTGTGCGGGATCACCTCACTCGTGATCTCCGGATACATGATCCTGCCCCTTCCCGCAAGGATGCGCGTTTCGCGCCACATCATTCCTTTGCCCGAGCATGTCCCGCATGGGGATCATGACGATGGCGATCATCACGGTTGGAGCGGCCTCGCTTCAGGCGCTGGGTAACATGCGCGCGCGCAAAGCTGCGCGATCGGGCGCGGTGCATCGCACCGGCGCGCCGGTGCTGCGCGGCAGCCTGGAAGCGGGCAGCTTCGAGGAGGCGTTCTTTGCGGTGCCGGCGAAGGGCGAGACCGATCGCCTGCTCCATGTCGCGCGGCGCACGCTGGACGCGGCCCGCCGGCTGCGCCGGGACGCACGGGCCGGAATGCGGACGCTGAGTGCGCGCGAACGGTGGATCGTGCGGCTGAGCGCGGGAGCGGTGCGCATCTTCGAAGAGCTATTGACGCTGGCGCGCCTTAACCGTGGCCGCGTCTATCCCTCCTATGACCATCTGGCGGAAGCGACAGGGATGGGACGGGCGACCGTGGCGCGCGCCCTGACCGTTTTGGAGGGCATCGGCTTTCTGGTGCGGCAGCGGCGTTTCCGGCGTGTCGGCAGCGAAGGTGGCAGCGCGCGCTATGCGCAGACCTCCAATGTGTACCGGGCGCTGATGCCGGCATCGGTCGAGGCCTATCTGCCGCGCTGGATGCGGCCTGCGCCGCTGCCCGATGACGAGGCGCAGCATCAGGCGGAGCGCGCCGAGACGATGCGTGACATGCTCGGCACGCTTTCATGCCGTGACCTGGCCAAAGTGACGGTCAGTGGTCCGCTCGGCAAGGTCCTAGCCCGGTTGGGCGCGACCCTCGATCGACAGGGGTGCGAGTCTCAAAAGGATCCTCAACCGCTCTCAGAGTCTATGCATATGAACCTGACGGTGTCGGCCTAGCTGGCCGACGACACACGCCTGGCGGCGCCGAACGCGGAACAGACGACCAGAACAACGAAGGAAGTCGAAACGGGAACGGTCGACGCACCGGCCATGCCGGCGCGGATGCTTCCCGGTGGAAGCAGGCGGTTGGCCGCAGCGAGAGATGGCGACCGGTCCCCTCGCGGCCATGACGTGTGGAAGTGTCGGGAGGTCGACAATCCTACACGTCATGGCCGCCGGCGTTATCAGCCGTTCGCGGCGCTCGACCGGACATTGCCGTTGACGCCGGCCGGGAAGAACCCGCCCTGCGTCACCGCGGCACGATTGAGATAGGCGATGTTGAGCACCTGTTGCGGGGTACGGCCGAAGACGATGCCGTTCGCATCGGCCGGCACGATGTTCGAGGTATCGGCATCGCCCGTCACGCCCTGGTCGAGATCGGCCGGACCGTCGAGGCTGTCGCGCGCATCCGAGATGCGGCCGGCGTTGGTGCGCAGCACCGGCAGATCGAGACCCTTGCGATAGATCATCGTGCGCAACAGGCCCGAATGATAGGCCTCCACCGCCAGAATGCCGGCTGCCGCCTCCAGGATGACCGGGCTGGCGATCGCCGCGGCCGAACCCTTGTACGCGGTGACGCCGACATCGCTGAGCAGCATGCCACCCAGCAACCAGTTCTCGTCCGACGCATAGGGATCGAACGTCTCGTTCGGGCCGATCACCCCGGCCGAGCGCGCGGCTGCGGTAAAGGCGCCGTTGGCACCGCCATCGATGTTGATCGCGGGCTGGGCGATCGCGGCGCTGCCGAGCTGCTGGCGCAGGAACGTGACGTGCGCATTTTCGTCGGCTGCGATTTCGCGGGCATAGGCGGCGATGCTGTTGTCGCCGAAATTGACGCGCCGACCGCCGGTGACGGCGCCTTGCGTGCCGGTGCCGGTGGTGAGGGACGAGGCGAGGGAGGTGCCGAGGGCGGAGGACAGGTAATAGTTCGCCTCCAGATATTCGAGGTTCAGCGCGAAGTTCAGAATGTCGGCATCGGCCGCGCCGACTGGGGCCGGCGTCGGGGTGGGCGTGGGCGAGGGGCCGGGTATGATCGTCTGTTCCTCGTCATCGTCGCACGCGCTGAGCATTGCGGCACCGCCAACGGCAGCGACGCCGGTGCCGGCGAACTTCAGGAATCGACGTCGCGCCGCCCGGCGCTTTTCCGCCAGTTCGAACACTTCAAGCAGACTGTCATGATCGATCATGCTGTGTCCCCTTTGGGATAAGCGAGGAGGTCAGGCGGAAAGCGCGCTGGAGCGGATCGTGCCGTTGACGCCGGCCGGGAAGAACCCGCCCGCGGTGACCGCGGCCGCGTTCAGATAGACGATGTTCAGCACCTGCTGCGCCGTCCGGCCAAAGGCGATGCCATTGGCGTCGGTGGGCGCGATGTTGGCGACGTCGCCGGCCGCGCTGGACACGCGGGCGATGCCCTGGTCGATGTCGGCGCTGCCGTCGAGCCGGTCGCGCGCATTGGAAATCGCCTCGGTATTGGCGATCAGCGTCGGCGTGGCGATGCCCTTCTGGTCCAGCGTCGTGCGGATCATCGCGGCATGATAGGCCTCGGCCGCATGGATGCCGGCTGCGGCATCGATATAGGTCTTGTTGGTGAGAAGCCCGACCGAGCCCTTGTACGCGGTGACGCCGACATCCTCGAACAGGAAGGCGCCGAGCAGGAAATTCTCGTCGGAGGCGTAAGGGTCGAAGGTCGCATCCGCGCCGGTGATGACGCCCGCTGCGCGGGCCGCGCTGCTGAACCCGCCGCTCGCTGCGGTGCCGACATCGATCGCCGGCTGGGCGACGGCCGCAGCGCCGAGTTGCTGGCGCAGGAAATTGACATGGGCGATCTCGTCCAGCGCGATCTCACGCGCATGCTGCGCGACGATCGGGTCGGAGAAGCGTACCGCCCGCCCGCCGGTCGCAGCGCCCGGCGTTCCGGTGCCGCCCACCGAGGTCGCGGCGATCGGCGTGCCGAACACCGCATAGGAATAAAAATTCGCTTCCAGATATTCCAGGTTGAGCGCGAAGTTCAGCACATCGGCATCGGTCAGCGTCTGTGCGGCCGCCCGGTTGGCGACCAGGAACGAGCCGGCCCCGATCGCGGCCGCCCCCACTGCGGCGCGGAAAAAGGCGCGGCGCCCTTCGCGGCGTCGTGCCTGTCCTTCCAACGCTTCGAGCAATTGATCGCTTTGTGTCATGTGCGAACCTCCCATCAGGATGGTCGCGAAGCTCCCGAACGAACCCCTATGTTCCAAGTTATTGATACGCATACGTAAAATACTTGTGTTTTGAGCGTGTTTCTTGATCTGGATTGTCTTTCCGGCCGCGTCGCGGGACGGAATAGCAACGACCATGGAGACGGGGCGCGCATGACCGAGAAAGACAAGATGCTGGCGGGCGAACTCTACACCGCCGACGATCCCGAACTGGCGGCCGATGCCGCGCGGGCGATGCGCTGGCTGGAGCGCTACAACCGGATGCTGGCGGCGCCTGCCCCCGATCGGCATGCGATGCTGGTGGAGGGACTGGGCAGCGCCGGCACGGGGGCGACGATCCGGCCACCGTTCCACTGCGACTATGGCTACAACATTCATCTGGGGCGGGGCGTGTTCCTGAACTTCGGGTGCACGATCCTGGATGTGGTGCGCGTCGATATCGGCGAGGGGACGCAGATCGGGCCGGCCGTGCAGATATTGACCGCCGATCATCCCCGCGATCCCGCCACGCGGGGGCAGATGCTGGAGTTCGGCCGACCGATCAGGATCGGTGTCAATGTATGGATCGGAGGTGGCGCGATCATCGTACCGGGCGTGACGATCGGCGACGACGCGATCATCGGCGCGGGCAGCGTGGTTACCCGCGATGTGGCCGCAGGGGCCACGGTGATGGGCAACCCGGCACGGCCAAGAGGCTGAAAAGAGTGCCATAATCGATCACTCAGTGCCGTGTTTATCAATGTTCTGATAAGGTGATCCGTGGCATAAGCGCGGTGTAATCACTTTATCCGAAAGCATAAGCGCGGTGCTCATCCTTCTTCTTGCGGTTGCGTGGATCGTCGCGTCGGTGACGGCCGGGCTCGTGCTCGCGCGTGCGATCGGCGCGATGGAGGCAAAGCCGGTCGTGCCCGCCGAGCCAGCACCCGCGCCGCAAGCGGACCTCGCCCACCAGAACTGAAGCATCGTGCGCAAGACCTGCTGCACCATCCGATCGGCCTGAGCCAAGCACGAACGGTTCAGGTCAAGGGCGTGGTGCCGTCCACGCGGTCAAGGCGGCGCGAAACCTGTTGTCTCGCGCCGCCCTGCATCGGACCGAAAAACAATCCCCGGCAAAGATCGCCGGGGAGGGGGGAGGTCAGAAACGTGCGCGCACACCGAACAGGTAGCGGGCACCGGTGTTCTGGAGCAGCAGCAACCGCTCTTCGAGCACCGAATAGTCGTTCACATACTGGTTGGTGATATTCACGCCCTGCGCATAAATTTGGAAACGCTCATCGATGTCGTAGGCGAGGCTGAAATCGAGCTGGCCGTAAGCCGCGCGGTTCTCCGGCCGGGACGCGGCGCCGAAGCAGGCGCGCTGGAACGATGAGCGCCAGTTGTACGAACCGCGCGCCTGAATGCCGTACTGTTCGTAGAAGACACTGCCGTTGGCGGAATGCGGCGACAGTCCGTTATACCCGCAAATGTTGGTGGTGGCGCCCTGCGCGCGCTCCACGTTGCTGGTGACATAGGTATAATTGCCCGCCACGCCGAAGCCTGACAGTGCACCCGGCAGCTGGTCGAACGTATATTGCCCGCCGACCTCGACACCCGCGATCGATCCGGACTGGCCGTTGCGCGTGCGGGTGTCGAGGAAGTCGAATCCTGCAAGTCGCACCGGAAGGGTCTGGCTCTCAAGGAAGTCGGTGAATTGCTTGTAGAAGCCCGACACGCTGACATAGCTGACGTCGCTTAGATAATATTCGTAGGACAGGTCGTAGTTGGTCGACCGGAACGGACGCAGCAGCGGGTTGCCGCCACCCGACGTCGCGTTGGTGATGCGTCCGCCATAGCTGTTGTCGACACCCAGCGAGGTGAGCGTCGGCCGGGTTACCGTCTTCGACACCGCGCCACGCAGCAACATGTTCTGCGTCAGCTCGTACTTGAGGTTCGCCGAAGGCAGGAAATCGGTGTAGCTGTTGCGGATCGCCACCGGCTGCGCCGGGCCGAAGTTGAAGTTGAGGTTATCGTCGCCGGGATTGACGGTGATGCTCAGGATCGGCTGCTGGAAGCCGCGCGAGGTGACGCGCGTGCTGACGAAGCGTGCGCCGATGTTGCCCGACCATGTGTCGCCGCCGAAATTGGCGTTGAGATAGCCGGCGACCACCTTTTCCTGCACGTCCAGTCGTGCGTTCGGGCGGTTACGCAGCCCATAGGGTCCGCCGGGGATGGCGAGGATGCGCGCCGCTTCGGCTGCCTGCTCGGCTGCGGTGCGACCCTGTCGCGGCTGTGCCAGCACCGATGGCTGCGAGATATAGGACAGGATGTCGGCCGGATTGAAGGTAAAGAAATTGGCGGGGATCAGGTCGCTGCCCGATGCCTTGTCGAGAAATCCGTCGAGCGTGTAGGGCGTGACCAGATTGGCGGGTATGCTGATGTCATAGCCGCAATAGGTACAGAGCGTATCCTGATTGTCGGCCAGGTTGCGGGTCTTGCGCCGCTGATTGTAGGCGGCACCGAACATCAGCGACTTGAAGATGCCGTCGTCCACCTTCCACTCGCCGTCCGCGTGGAACTCGATCCCCTTGTCGCGGACGTCGATCAGCTGGTTGAGCGCATAATGCGCGCGCAGGATGTTGGGGTCGGTGATCGGCCCCAGGTTCGATACCATCGGAATGTCGTTGTCGGTCAGGTCAAAGCGCGGCGACGTCTGCGCCAGCGTGCCGACCACGATGAACTGGTGCGGCTGGCGGCGCGTCGCCTGCGTGGCAGAGGCGTCGAACTTCAGCTTGAGCCGGTCGCTCACGTCCCAGGCCAGGTTGGTGCCGAACTGGTAGCTCTCGGTATCGCGGTCGTAGGTGTAGACGATGTTGTCGTTCTGCGACAGCGTGACGCGCTGATCTGCCAGCGACGGATCGGTAAGGCCAGGATTCGCCGCGAGGAACTGCGATCCCGGACGGTTGAAGCCGGTCACGGTGCCATTGGCATTGGTTTGCAGTCCGATAAAGCGCGGCGTGTAGAACAGGCCGAAGCGCCGCGTCCTCTGCGACACGTTGAACTTGGAATAGATGCCGTCGACGGTCAGCAGCAGGCTGTCGTTGATCTGCGACTGGATGGCGCCGGCGACGTTGATGCGTTCGCGGCGATTGTCCTCACGGTTGAAGTTGGTGTCGCGCGGCGTATGGACGTCGCCGCTGTTGATCAGCGACGTGCCGGTCAGACCGGTCGATGATGCCGTGCCGTTGATGAGCCCCTCCGGCCCCAGGATCCAGCCGCCGATGTTGACGTTGTCGTTCTGGCTGCGCCGGTCGGTATAGGACGCCGACAGCACCACGCCGAACGTCTTGTCGTCGGTCGTCCACGAGGCAACGCCCGACACGTCGGGGCTCAGCTTGTCCGCCAGCGTGTCGTAGATGCCGCCGGCCGCACCCGCGATGTGGAAGCCGGACTTGCCATCGAGCGGCCGGGCGGTGACGACGTTGACGGTCGCGCCGATGCCGCCTTCCTGCAACTGCGGCAGCGACGATTTGTAGACATCAGTCCGCTGGATCATGTTCGACGACAGCACGTCGAACGAGAATTCGCGGCCGTCATTGTCGGTCGCCATGATCCGGCCGTTGACCAGCACGGTGTTGAATTCCGGTCCCAGGCCGCGAACGGTGATGAACTGACCCTCGCCGCCCGAACGGTCGATCGCGACGCCGGTGATGCGCTGGAGCGATTCCGCCACGTTGTTGTCGGGAAATTTGCCGGTGTCCTCCGCGGAGATCGAGTCGACGATGTTCTCGGCATTGCGCTTGGTCGCGACCGAGGAACGCAGGCTGCTGCGAATGCCGGTTACGACGATGTCGGCTTCTTGGGGGTCGATTTCCGATGGTCCGCGCGCTTCGGCAGGAGTGTCCGCTTGCGGCGTGCCGGTGGTCGCAACGGAATTGGCGTTTGATTGAGCCATGGCGGATGTTGCAATCAACGCCCAACACGTCGCGCCGGCAAGCAGACGAGCCTTCATAATCCCCTCCTCATGTACGCTTCTTCGAGCAAGTGCGATCAGCTTCCTGTAAGAGTAATTGTCGGTCAATATAATTCCTGAAAATAATGAATGGTGACGCTTTCCTGCAACGGAGAAGTACGTTGCTCTCAGAAAAGTGATTAATTTTAGATGTTTGAAATTTCGTGGCGGGATTTTGCGAAGACCATGCCGGAGGAAGGCAGTTGCGTATGCCTGTAATGTATGAGCAAATCAGATCGTCGTTAAACAACAAGACCGTCGCCAGGCGAGCGTCGCCGAGAGGGAGCATGAAGGCATGCAGATAAGCCGCAGGAATATTCTCGCGTCCGGTGTTGCTGGAATGGCAGCATCGGTGACGCTATCGGGGACGGGGAAAGCGCAGGACCCGTCGCGTGCATTGCTGGCGCCGCGGCCCCCGATGGGCTGGAACAGCTGGAACAGCTTTGCGACCACGATCACCGAGGCGCAGGCGCGCGAAACCGCCGCGATCATGCGCGCAAAGCTGCTGCCCTTCGGCTACGACATCTTCACCGTCGACATCCAATGGTATGAGCCCGCCGCGTCGAGCTACGAATATAATGCCGAGCCGGTGCCGGCGATGGACGGTTATGGCCGACTGATCCCCGCGCCCAATCGCTTTCCCTCCAGCGCGGGCGGCAAGGGGTTCGCGCCCCTGGCCGCCGATGTCCACAAGATGGGAATGAAGTTCGGCATCCACCTGATGCGCGGCATCCCGCGCCTGGCGGTGAAGAAGAACCTGCCGGTGCTCGGCACGCCGTACCGCGCGCAGGACATCGCCGATACGAACAGCATCTGTTCGTGGAACCCGGACATGTACGGCGTCGACATGACGAAGCCGGGCGCGCAGGCCTATTATGACAGCGTGTTCAAGCTTTATGCCGACTGGGGCGTCGACTTCGTCAAGATGGACGACATGAGCCGCCCCTATGACGCGCACGCGCCCGAGATCGAGGGCGCGCACAAGGCGATCCAAAACACCGGCCGCCCTATGATGCTGAGCCTGTCACCGGGCGAGACGCCCGTGATCCGCGGCGACCATGTCCGCCAATATGCGCAGATGTGGCGGATCTCGGACGATTTCTGGGACGATTGGGGAATGCTGGAGGCGCAATTCACCCGGCTGGAGAACTGGAACCCGCACCGCCGCCCCGGTGCCTGGCCCGATGCCGACATGCTGCCGCTCGGCCTGCTGGCGCTGGGCAAGCGCGACACCAGGTTCACGCCCGACGAGCAGCGCACGCTGATGACCCTGTGGTCGATCGCACGCTCGCCGCTGATCATGGGGGGCGACCTGCGCCACCTGGATGCGCCGACGCTGGCGCTGCTCACCAATCGCGCGGTGCTGGCGGTCAACCAGGCCTCGACCGACAACCAGCCGCATTTCGTCGAGGACGGCACGCGCATCTGGTCGGCCCGGCCGGAGGGGAGCCAGGACCGCTATCTCGCGCTGTTCAATACCACCGACAAACCCAAGGAGGTGGGCATCGCCCTGCGCGAACTGGGCAAGACCGGCACGGTCCGGTTGCGGGACCTGTGGACGGGTCAGGACGCGGGCACCGCAAGCGGCCATGTCACGCGCACCGTGCCCTCGCATGGCGCCGCGCTCTACCGTTTGACCTGAAGCTGGTGATGGGGGCGGGGGCCGGCCGCGTCAGGCGTCGGTGCGCAGGCGGTATCCGACCCCCAGTTCGTTGGCGATCACGCTGCCGACCGGCGCCGGCGCCTCCAGCTTCTGGCGCAGGTTGCGGATGACGATGCGCAGATATTCGATGCGCGGATCTTCCTCGCCGCCCCAGCAGGCGGACAGGATGCGTTCATGGGTCACGATCCGGCCGATATGACGGGTGAGCAGTGCCAGCACGTCATGTTCCTTGCGGGTGAGATGCACCTCGGTGGAGCCGCGGCAGACGATGCGGCGATCGAGATCGATGCTGAGATCGCCGCGCTGCACGACCTGCGGCGTCGTCACCGATCGGCCATGATGCCTGAGCGCGACGCGCAGCCGGGCGAGCAACTCCTCGGTATCGAACGGCTTGCCGACGAAATCATCGGCGCCGAGGTCGAGCGCGGCGACCTTTTCGTCGACGGCATCGCGGGCGGACACCACCAGGATGACGGCATCGGCTTTCGCGCGCAGCAGCGGGATGAGGGAAAGACCGTCGCGATCGGGCAGGCCCAGATCGAGCAGGATGGCGCTCGGCTGCTGGGCGGCGGCCTGATGCAGTGCGCTCTTCGCATCCTCCGCCTCGACGACGAGGTAGTCGGCACGGACCAGCGTGTTGCGGAGCAGGCGGCGAATGGCGGCTTCATCATCCACCACGAGGATTTTTGCGGGCATTTCAGGACAAGCCTTCGGTCGGGGTGTCGCGAACGATCAGGGCGGGCGGGAAGATCAGGGCGAAGGATGCGCCGATGCCGTCCGCGCGGTTCGTCGCCTCGACGGTCATGTTCATCGCCTCGGCGAACGCCTTGACGATGGCAAGGCCCAGTCCCGTGCCGCCAATGGCGCGGTCGGAGCCTTCGAGGCGGGTGAATGTCTCGAACACTTGCGACTCCCGGCCCGCTGGCAATCCGGGGCCGAGATCCAGGACCGCGAGGCGGACTTCGCCGAACCGGTTGCGGCCCTCGATAACGATCTCGGTGCCCGGATCGCCGTAGCGGCCGGCATTGTCGAGCAGGTTGAGCAGGCAGTGATGAAGGAGCTGCGGGTCGACCCGGACGAGCGGCAGATCGGGCGGTACATCCAACCGCACCCCGTGACCCTCCAGCGCACGCCGGGCGTCATGTGCGGCGCCGGTCACGGCATCACTCAGATCGGTCGCCTCGACGTTCAGGCGGATGGCGCCTGCTTCGACGCGGGCCATGTCGAGGAGGTTGGTGACGAAGCGGTGGAGGCGGGCGGCTTCGCTTTCGATGGTGGCGATCAGGTCGGGGGTGGTGCCGTGGTGGAGTTGCGCGGCCGCGGCGATGACGGCGGTGAGGGGGGTGCGCAGGTCGTGGCTGACCGAGGAGAGCAGGGCCGCGCGCAGGCGGTCGCGGGTGCGGACGGCATCGACATCCCGCATCTCCGCCTGGAGACGCAGCCGTTCGAGGACGAGCGCGGACTGGTCGATCAGGCTGCTGAGCAGCGGCAGCTGGTCGGGCCGTACCGGATCGGCACCCGTTTCGCTGGCGACGCCCAGCACGCCGAGAATGCGGTCGCCGGCCTTTAGCGGCTGGAACAGCCATTCCGAGGCGGCGAGCGTCGCCGATCCCTTGCCCGCCGCACTGCCGGTTTCGAACGCCCAGCCCGCCGCGGCATCGTCCATCGTCCCCAGCCGGTAGGCGGGGTCGCTGGCGGCGAGGATTTCCAGCGTCGCGCCAGGCACCGGCCCGAGCAGGATGACCTGCACGCCCAGCAGGCGCCGGACATCGTCGCAGATCATCTGCGCCGCGGTTTCGGCATCGTTGACGCCGGCGATCTGGCGCAGGAACCCGGCGAGCGTGGCGTTGGTCCTGGCGCTGGCCGCGGCGAGATCGGCCTGGGCGCGGACGCGGGACATCAGGTGGCTGGTGGCAAAGGCGATGCCGAGCAGGACGATGACCGAGATCAGATTTTCGGGATTGCTGATGCTGAGCGTACCTACCGGGGGCAGGAACACGAAGTTGTAGGCGAGGCTGGAGGCGATCCCGGCATAAAGGCCGGTGCGCAGTCCGAAGAAGCTGGCCGCCGCCATCACCGGCAGCAGATAGAGCAGTGCGACGTTGCCGAGGTCGAGCACGTGGAAGAGCGCGCTGGCGGCGCCCGTGACGGCTGCGACCATCGCCGTCGTCGCCGTATAGCCGAATGGTGTGCCCCACCGGGCAGGGCGGCGCCGGCCGCGCCCGCCGGCATCGCTGCCGGGAGGCACGGGCAGGACATGGAACGTCACGTCCGGCGTGTTGCGGATCACCTGATCGACGACCGAGCCGTGGCGAAGCTCGAACCAGCGCGACCGGCGCGACTTGCCGAGAACGAGCTGGGTGGCGCGCGCGTCACGAAGAAAGGTCTGGATGCCTTCCACGACGTTTGCGGCGGGAACGGTCGCCACCGCGCCGCCAAGCTGGGTCGCCAGCGTCATCGCCGCGGCGACGCGGGCATGCTGTTCGTCGGTGAAATGGGCCGCGCGCGGGGTTTCGACGAACAGGGCCGTCCAGGGCGCGCGCAGGCTGTCGGCGACGCGTTTGGCGGCACGCACAAGCCCGTCGGCGCCGGACAGTTCGTTGATCGCGACGACGATGCGGTCGCTGCCCGCCCAGGTTCCGCCCAGACCCAGGGCGCGCACATCGTCGAGCATGCGGGCATCGACCGCCTGCGCGGCACGGCGCAGCGCCAGTTCGCGCAGCGCCGAGAGGTTGGATCTGGAGAAGAAGTGGCCGAGCGCGCGTGTCGCCTCCTGCGGCAGATAGACCTTGCCCGCCTTCAGCCGCTCGATCAGTTCGTCGGGCGGAATGTCGACCACCTCGATCTCGGCCGCTTCCAGGATACTGTCGGGCACCGTTTCGCGCACCCGCACCCGGGTGAAGCTGGCGACGACGTCGTTGAGGCTTTCGACATGCTGGATGTTGATCGTCGAATAGACGTCGATCCCGGCCGCCAGCAGCTCCTGGACATCCTGATACCGCTTGGGATGGCGGCTGCCGGGGGCATTGGTGTGGGCGAGCTCGTCGACGAGCACCAGTCGCGGGGCGCGGGCGAGGATCGCGTCGAGATCCATTTCACGCAGCGTGCGGCCCTCATAGGGCACGGCGCGGCGCGCGATGATCTCGTGGTTGCGGGTCAGCGCGTCGGTTTCGACGCGGCCATGGGTCTCGACGATGCCGACGACCACGTCGACGCCGTCGCGCCGGCGGGCCGCACCCTCGGACAGCATCTCATAGGTCTTGCCGACACCCGGTGCGGCGCCGAGAAAGATCTTCAGCCGGCCGCGCCCCTCCTGCGCGGCGACACGCAGGAGGGCGTCCGGGTCGGGGCGGCCGTTACCGGAGACCGGCATCGAGCGCCTGATTGAGCGCCAGCACGTTGACGTGGGGGGCGCCCAGCACCGAGCCCTGCGTCCGCCCGGTCACCAGCGCGCGGACGCGATCGGTGGAGATGCCGCGCACACGGGCGATACGCGGCGCCTGCGCCAATGCCGCGGCGGGCGACAGGTCCGGGTCGAGCCCCGAGCCGCTGGCGGTGACGAGATCGGCGGGAACCGGACCGTGCACGCCTTCGCCGCGGCGCTTGCCCACATCGGCTGCCACCCGGTCGACCAGCGCATGGGCGGCCGGACCGAGATTGGAGCCCGACGAGGCGAGCCCGTCATAGCCCTTGCCGGCCGCGGACGGTCGCGTCTGGAAATAGCGATCGGCGGTGAACGGCTGGCCGATCACGGTCGAGCCGATCACCTGGCCACCTGCATCCCGCACCAGGCTGCCATTCGCCTGAACCGGAAAGAGCGCCTGCCCGATGCCGGTCATCGCCAGCGGATAGCCAAGTCCCAGAAGGGCGGCGAACAGGATGATCATGACGATCGCAGGCCGTAATGCGGAGGAGAAATCCTTGCCCATATATTCAACTCCTTAGGCGAGGCCGAGGCCACCGACCACGAGGTCGATGAGCTTGATGCCGATAAAGGGTGCGACGAGGCCACCCAGACCGTAGATGGCGAGGTTGCGGGCGAGCAGCGGCCCGGCCGCCATCGGTCGATAGGCCACGCCCTTCAGCGCCAGCGGCACCAGCAGCGGTATGATGATCGCATTGAAGATGATCGCCGACAGGATCGCCGATTGCGGGGAGCCGAGCCCCATGACGTTGAGCACGCCGAGGCCGGGATAGAGCGCGACGAACATCGCCGGGATGATCGCGAAATATTTCGCCACGTCGTTGGCGACGGAGAAGGTGGTCAGCGCACCCCTGGTCATCAGCAACTGCTTGCCCAGACCCACCACCTCGATCAGCTTGGTCGGATCGCTGTCGAGGTCGACCATGTTGCCCGCCTCGCGCGCGGCCTGCGTGCCGGTGTTCATCGCCACGCCGACATCGGCCTGGGCCAGCGCGGGAGCATCGTTCGTCCCGTCGCCGCACATCGCGACCAGCCTGCCACCCACCTGTTCGCGGCGGATCAGGTCCAGCTTGTCCTCCGGCGTCGCCTGGGCGAGGAAATCGTCGACGCCTGCCTCGGCTGCGATCGCCGCGGCGGTGAGGGGGTTGTCGCCGGTGATCATCACCGTGCGGATGCCCATGGTCCTGAGTTCGCCGAAACGCTCGCGAATGCCGGCCTTTACCACATCCTTGAGGAAGATGGCGCCGAGCAGCTGCCCGTCCTGCGCCACGGCAAGGGGGGTCCCGCCGGCGCGGGCAATCTCGTCGGTGATGCGGCGCAACTCGGTCGCGGCCGCGGTCGCGCCGGCGCCCGCACTGGCGCGCAGGATCGAGTCCACCGCGCCCTTCTGGATCAGCGAGCCGTTCACCCGCACGCCGGAAATCCGGGTCTGTGCGGTGAAGGGGATGACCTCCGCATCCGCAGGCAGCCGGGCCGTGGTGACGCCGAACGTGTCGCGCGCGAGGGTGACGATCGAGCGACCCTCCGGTGTCTCGTCGGCCAGGCTGGCGATCAGTGCCGCCTCCGCCAGAGCCGCCTCGCTGGTCCCGCCGACCGCACGGAAGGCGGAGGCCTGGCGATCGCCGATGGTGATGGTGCCGGTCTTGTCGAGCAGCAGCACGTCGATATCGCCGGCCGCTTCGACCGCGCGGCCCGATTTGGCGAGGACGTTGAAGCGGACCAGCCGGTCCATGCCCGCAATGCCGATCGCCGACAGCAGCGCCGCGATGGTCGTCGGGATCAGCGTAATGAGCAGGGCGGCCAGGATCGCGACCGGAATGCTGCCCCCTGCGTAAGCGGCGAAGCCCGGAATGGTGGCGACCGCGATCAGGAAGATGATCGTCAGCCCGACCAGGAGCAGCGTCAGCGCGATCTCGTTCGGGGTCTTCTGCCGCTCGGCACCCTCGACCAGTGCGATCATGCGGTCGAGAAAGCCCTTGCCGGGCTCCACCGTCACGCGCACGCGGATCTCGTCGGAAATGACGCGCGTGCCCGCCGTCACGGCCGAGCGATCGCCCCCCGCCTCGCGGATCACGGGGGCGCTTTCGCCGGTGATCGCGGCTTCGTTCACCGAGGCGACGCCCGACACCACCTCGCCGTCCGACGGGATCAGGTCGCCCGTCTCGACCAGCACGATGTCGCCGACCTTGAGCTGGCTGGCGGGGATGTCGTCCCACGCCCGACCATCGCCCTTCAGCCGCTTGGCGGTGAGTTCGGCCTTGGCGGCGCGCAGCGATGCCGCCTGCGCCTTGCCGCGCCCCTCGGCCAGCGCCTCGGCAAAGGTGCCGAACAGCACCGTCAGCCACAGCCAGACGGCGAGTTGCAGCTTGAAGCCGGTGGAAAGATCGTCCTGCCCGATCACGAGCAGGACCGTCATCAGCGCCGCCACGCTTGCGGTGACGAACATCACCGGGTTGCGGACGAGTTCGCCCGGGTTCAGCTTCACGAACGATGCCCTGACCGCGGGCACGACGAGGTCGGCCGTGAACAGGCTCTTGTGACTTGGTTTCGCCATGATGGCCCCCGTCAGAACAATTGGCCGCGGATCATGCCAAGATGATCGGCGATGGGACCGAGCGCGAGGCTCGGCAGGAAGGTGAGACCGCCCAGGATCAGGATGATCCCGACGAGGAGGCCGATCCACAGGCCACCGGTGGTCGGGAACGAGCCCGCGCTTTCCGGCGTGTAGCGCTTCGCTGCCAGGCTGCCGGCGATGGCCAGCATGGGCATGATGACGAAGAAGCGGCCGAGCCACATGGCGACGCCGAGCAGCCCGTTATAATAAGGCGTGTTGGCGGTCAGGCCGGCAAAGGCGGAGCCGTTGTTGGCGACCGCGGATGTGAAGGCGTAGAGGATTTCCGAAAAGCCGTGCGGCCCCTGGTTGAGCGGCCCGGCCAGGCCCTGGGCCAGCACCGAGGAAAGCGCGGTGAGGCCGAGGATGACGAGCGGCAGCACCGCGATCGCCAGCACCGCCAGTTTCACCTCGCGCGCCTCGATCTTCTTCCCGACATATTCGGGCGTGCGGCCGACCATCAGCCCGGCGACGAACACCGCCAGGATGGCAAAGAGCAGGAAGCCGTAGATGCCGGCACCGACCCCGCCGATCACGACCTCGCCCAATTGCATGTTGAACAGGGGGATGAGGCCGCCGAGCGCGGTGAAGCTGTCGTGCATCGCATTGACCGCGCCGCAGGATGCCGCGGTGGTGACCACCGCGAACAGCGCGGAGGCGGCGATGCCGAAGCGGGCTTCCTTGCCCTCCATATTGCCACCGGCGACGCCGAGCTGGTGCAGGACGGGATTGCCCGCCGCTTCCGCCCAATAGGTGACCGTGGTGCCGGCAAGGAACAGGATCATCATCGCCGACAGGATCGCCCAGCCCTGACGGGTGTTGCCGACCGCCCTGCCGAAGCACCAGGTCAGCCCCGCGCCGATCGCGAAGATCGACAGCATCTGGACGAAATTGGTCAGCGCGGTGGGGTTTTCGAAGGGATGCGCGCTGTTGGCGTTGAAGAAGCCGCCACCATTGGTGCCGAGCATCTTGATCGCTTCCTGGCTGGCGACGGGGCCGAGCAGGATGGATTGGCGCGCGCCCTCCAGCGTCCGGATATCGACGACGCCGGCCAAGGTCTGGGGCACGCCGCTGACGATGTAGAAGATGGTCAGCAGCGTGCAGAGCGGCAGCAGCAGATACAGGGTGATCCGGGTGATGTCGGCCCAGAAATTGCCGATCGTGTTCGTCTCTGCCCGCGCGAACCCGCGGAACAGCGCAAAGGCGAGCGCGATGCCGGTGGCCGCCGACAGGAAATTGTGGATCGTCAGCCCCAGCATCTGGGAAAGGTTCGACATGGTGCCCTCACCACCATAGCTTTGCCAGTTGGTGTTGGCGGTGAAGCTGATCGCGGTGTTGAACGAAAGATGCTCGCCGACCGCGCCCAGCCCTTGCGGATTGCCGGGCAGCACCGCCTGCAGGCGCAGCACCGCATAGGTGAAGAGCATCAGCCCCGCGTTGAACACCAGCATGTGCACCGCATAGCGGCGCCAGCCCTGTTCCCGGGCGGGATCGACTCCGGCAAGCGCGTAGAAGCCGCGCTCGGCGGGCCCAAGCAGGCGGTGAAGCGGCGTGCGCCGCCCCTCGTACAGGGCGAACAGCCACAGGCCCAAGGGCTTGGCGAGCGCGAGGAGGATGGCGGTAAAGCCGAGGATCAGGAACCAGCCCTGAGCGGTCATCGGTTCGCCTCCTTCAGAAGCGTTCGGGGCGGATCAGCACCGCCACCAGGTAGACGAGAAGGCCGAGCGCGGTCAGCGCCGCCAGCCAGAGGTCGAGGGTCATCGCCGTTCCCCTCACGCATTGTCGCAAAGGCGGACATAGGCGAGCGTCAGCGCCACCAATCCGACCATGATCGCGATCCACAGCAGGTCCTGCACGGGTATGTCCTCCAAGGGTCAGAAGGCGGCGGTCAGCGAGACCAGGACGGTGCCCCCGGCAATGGTGCCGGTGCCGTCCTGGCCCTTGCTGAAGCTCGGGCGGAGATAGGCTGCGCGCCCGGTCGAGATGTCGGTATCGACATAGCTGACGCCCAGGGTCAGGTTCCGGTAGCTGGTGTCGGCACCGAGCGACCAGTCCCAATAGGCACCGGTCGGGGCGATGGCGGTGGCGTTCGGCCCCAGCCCGTCCTGGCCCCGGCTATGGCCGATATGCGCCTTCAGCGTGACCGGCGTAGTGGACACGGCCAGTGCCGCGTCGCCCCACAGATAGAGATTGTCGCCCCGGTCGCCGGGATCGGTGTAGGTGCCGTTCGCCGCATCCGCGCCGGTGTTGTACCATTTGCCGATCGCCTGCTGCCGGGGCGCATAGGCGGCACCGGCGGTCAGCGTGGCCGGGCCGCGGGTGCCGGTCAGCTTGATATAGGACTCGGCAAAATCGGTTTTGTCGGCACCGCCCGGATACATGTACCAGGTGAGGCCGATATCGAGCGCGGCGTTCGGCCCGAGCGAAGCCTTGTACCCGCCGATCAGGTCCAGCTCCATGTTGGCACCGCCAAAGGTGCCCCAACCGGCAAGGTTCGATGCCCAGATCCCGGCATATAACCCGCTGTCGTGCGCCGCGGTGATGCCCGCCTGCACCGCCATCTTCCGGTCGGACTGCGACACGCCGCGGAACCGGTAGTCGGAGGCGATCGTGGCGGCGCCGCTGATGGTGAGCGCGGGAGCGTCGGTCGCCCGGACCTTGTCATCCGGCGTCGACTGCGCCTGTGCGGCGAGCGGCATGCCGAGGAACGCGACCATCGCGGCCGCCTGTCGGAACTTCATTGTCACACCCCTTCGGAGCGACGACCGTCCCGTGACGATCGCCTTCAGGGGTGCGCGATTAGGCCTGGTGCGCGTAGCAATTCGAGATCGATCGGGGGCAAACGCATATAGCGCGCATATGTTTTGCAAATATTCCTGGGCATTGCCTGTCGGCAGGGCCGCGCCCGGATCAGCAGAGACAGTCAGGTGCGAGAATGGTTTCCACCATTTGCCCGATGGATCGCCAATGCTCGATACACACGGCATCATCGGCGAACAGGCAGCGCGCAACCTCGGTCGCCAATCGGTGGTCGATGGCATCGCGGTCGGCATCATCGGCGATCAGGGATGCCGCCTGCCGCCAGCGCGCTCTTGCAACCATTATGGTGTTATATCGATCGAAACTGATCTGGATAATAACTCAGAAGAGGTATCGGATGGCTCGGTGCTGCCCCTGAGACATGACCACGAAAAAGGGGGCCGTGAAGGCCCCCTTCCTTGCGGCAGGAATGCCGGTCCGATCAGTTGCTGTCGGAGTCGTCGTCGCTCTTCACGATCGCGATCACGCCAATCGCCGCGATGCCGGCGGCAATGGCCGCAGCAGCGATGCCGGCGCCGGCAAGCTTGTTCGACTTGGCGGCGGGTGCCGAGGCGCGGGCGGACTTGGCGACCGACAGGCTGGCAGCCGGGTTCGCAGGAGCAGCGGCAACCGGAGCGGCAACCAGAACAGTGGCCGCTGCTGCGGCGAGGAACTTTGCGATCATTGTAATCTCCCTTGGTGAGTGGCCCCTATGCCCGGCCCCCTCGCTAAGGTCGAGGCGTTAACGATGAACAAAGTTTTCAGGCATTTAGCTGCATGGAAGCATCGGGGACGGGATTACCGGCGTTCGCGAGCTCTCGCGCGAATTATGACAACAGGCTACCGGGCGGTGGTGTCGCCGGTATCAGCGACGCCTCGACATCGACCCCGGTCCTGCTGGCCGAATGGGTGCGGGTGGACTGAAGCTGCAGGTGCTGGACGGGCCCGAAGACGGTAATGACGGTGTCGCCGTGCAACCGATCTTGCAGGAGGCCGAAAAAGCGGTCGACGAACTGATCGATCTGGTCTGGCGTCAATCCGCGATCGTCCAGGGTCAACCGGGCAATCAGATCGGATCGCGTCACCTTGTCCCTTCCTCGCGCTGACAGCGGTGTCACGTGTCGCGAAGAAATCCAGCATTGTCTACACGGTAATGACGCCGATGCCGAAAATGCCGACCGGTCAGGCAGCCAGGACGTCGTCATACTCGACATCGGCAGGAGCATCCGCGTTCAGCCGCTCGCGCAGTTCCTTGCCGGGCCGGAAATAGGTGACGCGCTTTGCGGGCACCTTCACACCTTCGCCGGTTCTCGGATTGCGCGCCTGCCGGGCTTCACGAGCTCGTGTGGTGAACATCCCGAACCCGCGCAATTCGACCCGGCCATCGGCCTGCAATTGCCTGACGATGGCATCGAAAAACGCGGTGACGATGAGCTCCGCCTCGCGCGTCGTGAAATCGGCATGCCGTTCCTTGATCATCTGCACCAACTCGGATCGCAACACGGCACACCCTCCTGCTCGCAAGCTTTTACAATCGTTTACCTGATAAGGATCAATTTCTGAATATGCCCAATGCGCTGTGTAATGCTTTACAATCGACCTATTTCGGGCACGAGGGGGAGGGTACGGACAGGCGCGACGTGGCAGCCTTCCGGTGTGACATATGCACATTCCAAACCGAACCTGATTGGCTCCTATAGATCCGTCAAAGCGTTGGCGGTTGGAAGTTTTAGTGGTCATGCCAGCAAGGACCGGTGCTATGCCGCTGCTTTCACAGTTTTATGCCACTAGACCTGAATAATGCTCATGCATGAGTATATAAATCCAAGATAAACCTGCAGTGGTATGCGGATGTAACTGGCGACCTTTATGAGATCGGTGAACGCGTCGCCTTTTGACGAGGATCAAGCACTTGCCCCCTTCGCTGCTTTCCACCTCCGTCCTGGTGCTCCTCGCCGGGGTGGTCCTTTCGAGCGGGGCGCCGACAGGTGCGATGCAGGCGCCGATCGTGGTCGCTACTCCGACATTGTCTGCAATCGACCGGGTCTGGTCCAGCCACCGGGTCGGCTATGCGATGGTCGTCACCGATGCGATGATCGTGGTCGCCTATTATGATGCCAACCGGCAACTGACCGTCGCCTCGCGACCGCGCGGCGCCCCGGCCTGGGTCTATCACAAGGTCGACAGCTGGACCGGATGGGACAGCCACAATTACCTCGCGATGGCGTTGGATGCGGCCGGACAGATCCATGTCGTCGGCAATCTGCACGGCGATCCGCTGGTCTATTACCGTACCACGCAGGCGGGCGATGTCCGTACCCTGGCGCGCGTACCGGTGATGGTGGACCCCGCGGCCGAACAGCGCATGACCTATCCGATATTCCTGCACGATGCCGATGGGCGGCTCGTCATGAAATATCGCGATGGGCGCAGCGGCAACGGCAACGAGATCTACAACGTCTATGACCCGGCCACCCGGACGTGGCGCCACCTGCTGTCGACACCGCTGACCGATGGGGAAGGGCGACGCAACGCCTATTTCGTCGGGCCAAGACTGGGCCCGGATGGCTGGTTCCATCTCGCCTGGGTCTGGCGCGAAAGCCCGATGGCCGAGACGAACCACGACCTGTCCTATGCGAAGAGCCGCGATCTGGTGCATTGGACGCGGGCCGACGGCACCCCGCTGACACTGCCGATCCGCCTGTCCAGCGCCGAAATCGTCGATCCCGTTCCGGTCGAGGGCGGGATGATCAACAACAACACCGTGATCGGCTTCGACCCCGGCGGGCGGGTGATGATCACCTATCACAAGTTCGACAAGGCCGGGAACACGCAGATCTTCGTCGCACGGCGCGAGGGCGATCGCTGGCGGACGCAGCAGGTCAGCGACTGGCAGGGCTTTCGCTGGGACTTCCGCGGTGGAGGATCGCTCGACAGTCGTTTGTTTGTCGAGGGGCCGGTACCGGTCGGCCGCGATCGCATCCGCGTGTCCGTCATCCGGGACGGCAAGCCGATCGATTTCCTCCTCGATGCCGCCAGCCTCAAGCGGATCGAGGAGCGGCCGGCGAACCGTCTTGCCGATCGCCTGCGCGGCGTGATCGCGGTGCCCGAAGGCATGGTGCTCAACACGCTGGAGGACCCGAGTGGCAGCGGCGTGGCGCTTGCCTGGCCCAGCCGCCCGCCGCACCGCGATCGGCCGGACGAAGACATCACGGCTCCGACCGTGCTGCGGCTGGTGGAGGAAGCGACGCCGCGTTGAGGCAGGCGACGTGTCGCGCACTACGTGTCTGCCAAGGCACGCTGTGGCCGGCACAGCATACGGCTTCCGGATGGTTCGTGGGGTCATCGCAGAATCACTTTGTCAGCGTACGCTCTCATGATTGCCATCCGAAACGCCCCAAACGGCAAACTGCTGGAACCGGCGAATCTGCGCCGTCCAGCCGATTGCCAGGATATGGTCCGCCAGATCCCTCACGCGGTCTTAGTAGGGCTGCGCTTTCTTAGCAGGTAGCCCGTAGGCTGGCCCCAGCCGCCTCGATCAGCATGGTCCGCACCTGCCCGAGGACGAGTTCAACGCACTGATGGCGATTTTCTGCTGCGTCGACGAACCGCAGAGGCCGCGTACGGAGGATGACCGCTTGCGCGAGGCTTATGCCGAGCAGAGCCGACGCCGCATCATCGGATATACGCCGACGCCCTTACACGGTGTCGTCAAAAGCACGAACTTCCGCGATCAGATCACTGGCGATCCGCGTACCTTTCGCACTCGGTTCTTACGGAAGCCAGTGGGCGGGAGCGAGGATCAGCGATCCGCTACCCATCACAGTGCAACGCACACGCGGCTGCCGAACAGCAATGGCGTGATCAGCCAACCATCGATATCAGCCGTAAAACTCAATATCGATAATGAAATATTATGGCAATTATGCAGATGTCAAAGAAGCGGCTACAAGTGCATGATCCTCGCTAGCCACCCTTGGAACGCCTTCGCTGTGGGGTCACGGCGGTTGCAGCATCTGAATCTATAAATCCCGAGGGGGGAGGGCACCGAGCTATCGCAGCAGCACAATGTGACGTGCGTGTGGCGCGCCGGCGTCATTCTCTCAGACGGCCAAACAGGATCTCGCCGCCGCTGCGCCGCCGGTTGGCGCTGGTAGGATCTGACCGGCTCGTTGCATGCCCTCCGGCTTGGATACAGGACTGGATTCTTTCGGCTTGCGGAGCCTCTCTGAATGACGTCCTCCCTGGAAATCATGCCATTGGTAAATTAGCTCGTCAGACGGAGATGAGCGATGCGGCGAGGCCGTTTCACTGAAAATCAGATCATTGGCGTGCTGCTGGAGCATGAGGGTGGCGTGGAGACGGCCGAGCTGTGCCGGAAGCACGAGATTAGCGATGCGACGTTCTACAACTGGAAGGCGAAGTACGGCGGGATGACCGTATCGGAAGCGGCGCGATTACGGATGCTGGAGGACGAAAGCCGGTGGCTGAAAAAGCTGCCGGCGGAGTCGATGCTGGATGTGTCGGCGCCGAAGGATCTGCTGAAAAAAACTGACCCGGTCTGTGGATCGCTACGCTGCGGTGGAGAAGCTGATGGCCGACCACGGCTTCTCCGAGCGTCGCGCCTGCAGGCTGAGCGGGGTCAATCGGTCGGCTTGGCAATATGAACCGCTTCGCGGAAAGGACGATGCTGTCCGCGAGCCGATGCGCGAGATCGCGAACGAACGTCGCCGGTTCGGCTATTGTCGGCTGGCGATTCTGCTTAGGCGTGAAGGCAAGGGCATGAACCTGAAGAAGGTGTACCGGCTGGATCGGGCGGAGCGGCTGACGGGGCGCAAGCGCGGTGGCCGGAAACGAGCGCTGGGAACGCGGGCGCCGATGGCGATCCCGCAGGAGCCCAACCAGCGCTGGAGCCTCGACTTCGTATCGGATGCATTGGCCTGCGGCCGGCGGTTCCGCATGCTCCGCGTCATCGACGACTACAGCCGGGAATGCCTGACGTGGATCGTCGATACCTCGTTGTCAGACCGGCGTGTCGTCCGCGAGATTACCGCCATCGTCGAGCGTTGCGGGTTGCCGTGCCTGGTGGTCAGCGACAACGGTATCCAGTTCGCCGAGCAGCCGCGCAACCGCAACACCGCCTGGTCGCGTCAGATGCGCTTCGACATGATCTGCGAGGCACACAACATCGAACACCGGCTCACCAAACCGAACCATCTCTGGACGAACGGCCAGGTCGAGCGGATGAACCGCACCATCAAGGAGGCGACCGTCAAGCGCTTCCACTACGACAGCCACGACCAACTCCGGACGCACCTCGCCGACTTCATGGCAGCCTACAATTTCGCTCGATGGCTCAAGACGCTCAGCGGCCTCACATCGTACGAATACATCGCCAAGATCTGGACGTCTGAGCCAGACCGGTTCATCGTCAACCCGATCCACCAGATGCCAGGACTGAACACCTAGGCCCGATGTTGATCTCGTGTCGCCGCCTGGCACCATCGTCGGCGCTGCCGGCGACCGAACGGATTACGGCATGCGGCCCGGAGCGTCAGAAGCGCGTCCGGACAGACAGGCTGTAGTTGCGTGAGAAGTATCGTACGTCGTTGGGCATGTCGTATGTCCCCCAGAAGCTCCGCTCGCCGTTGGCGGTCAGGTTGCTCGCCTCCACCGCCACGGTGAAGTTCTTGCTGATGTCGTAGTTGATCGACGCATCCAGCCGCTCGACCGGATCGACGAACAGGTTGTTGTAAGGGTTGTTCGTATCGACCCGCCATTGCCGACGTGAGCGCCAGTTGTAGGCCACCCGGACGTTCAGACCGTCGCGTTCGAAGAACCCCACCACGTTGAACATGTACTTGGACACGTTCAGGATGGGCCCGGTCACAACCGTCTCGATCTGGTTGCCGTCGAAATTTGGAAACGATTGTCGGGTGATGTTCAACGTGCCGTTAGCCGATGCGCCGAACGACTTGAGCACTCCCGGCAGAAAGGTGAAGAAGGTGGTCGCCTGTGCCTCGATGCCGCGATGTCGGCCGCTGCCCAGATTGTACGGCCGCCTAACCTGTACCGGCACAGTCACATTTGGCAGGATCTCGGGCAGGATGCGATCCCATACCACCCCGTTCTGGTTCCACTGCCAAGCGGCCACAGACATCGATCCCGTAGTACCGAAGTACCATTCCAGAGACGCGTCGTACTTGGACAATGTCGTCGGTCCCAGATCCGGGTTGCCGCCCGCGGCGCTCGGTGCTGCCGCGTTCTGAATGTCCAGGAAGAGGCGAGGATTGATCTGCTGGGCGGGGGGGCGGCCGACGTCATAGGTGTAGGCCAACCGAAGCTGCAGCTTGGGCGTGATGTGCGCGATTGCGTTCACGCTGGGCAACACGTCAAGAAAGTTGCCACGTGGGCTGACCAAGGTGTCGATCTCCCTGATCTCCGTACGTCCATCGACGGTGACGGGCGTACGCGTCCGCTGGATGCTGCGCAGATTGTTGAGTGTGTTGACAATTCGCGCGCCAACGGTCCCCTCGATTGGAAACAGCAGGTTCAAGTTGTAGTGCAGCATGCCATAGAATGCATGGCTGGCGTCCGAACCATCAAATGCATCGAACGGCTGATACTTCGCGTAGTAGGTGTCGTAATCAGGTAGGAAGCCTACGATACGGCTGCGTATGTCGTTCCAACTGTTTCGGATCGAAGCACGATCGCCCATCAGCCAGTTGACGTTCGTGACGTCCTCCGAGTTCGGGAACAGAGGGCCGACTTCGGTCAACTTGTAATTGGGCAGGGATGCGATCGGCAGGCGTAGATTGCCCTGTCCGCGTGCTCCGAACTTGCGATCGTAGGTGCGCTTGGCGTAACGGTAGCCGACCTTGATGTAGTCGATCGCCTCGATCAGCGTGTTCAGCCGCAGATCACCCTTCATTTCGGTTTCGGCGCTGCGCCAGTAGTTCCTGCTCTGATTGAAACCGTCGAGATACAGATAGTTGTTCGTATCGGTCAGGTCTATTCCGTTGAAGTTGATCGTTGGCCCGCCTTTGGGATCGACGGTATTGTTGAAGACGACGTCGACCTGCGGTGGCCTGCCGAACCGGGTCCAGTGAAATATATTGTCGGAGTCGTTGTCGGACTTACGCCAGTTGACCCAGCCGGTGAACTCGATCCGTTCGTCCCGATAATCTGCTTGGAAGCGGGCGTTGTAGTCGCTCGTCTCGTGATTCCAGGATTCCCGTCCTGGTCCGATCGGATCGAGGCCGGTGAGGGAGACGGATCTGACGAGCCGCCCGTCCTCGTTCATCACCAGATTGGAAAGCCGGGGCGGTGGGGCCGCGGAGTCCGAGTAGGTGATAGGGATCCAGATCGAGTTGTCCGCCCATAGCATCTTCTGGTTGGCATATCCGCCTTCGAGCGTTGCCGTCCAACGGTCGTCCGGCTTCCATTGCGTCGACGCGCTGAAGGCCGCCCGCTTCGACCAGCCGTCTGTACCGGCCACGCCCACGCGGAACGGCAGGAAGATGTTGGCGGGTGTAGTGGAAGGCAGGATGACCTGCCGGCTGTCGCCCGGACGGACCGGCAGTTCGTTGAACCGGACAGATTCTCGATACCGTACGTCGTTGAACGTGCCGTTCACGGAAAAACCCACCTGACCGACGTCAGTGTCGGCATTATAGGCGATTAGAGCGCTGAGATACGGGTTTACCAGCTTGACTTGGTCGGCATAGTCGCCGCGTGCGCTGAAGGCGTAGGTGGCTCCTTCCTTGAAGTCGGTCGGGCGCCGCAGGGTCAGATTGATGACGCCGGTCTGACTACCCTCCACCTGGTCGGGGGTGCGGGTCTTGAACACCTCAATGCCGGCGACGAGGTCGGAAGAAATGTCGTTTAGATACGTCGTCCGGTCACCCGTGGAGAAGGTTGGCGAGCCATTCACGGTGGTCATCACTCCCCCCAGCCCGCGGATCTTTACCTCGCCGCCCTCGCCACGGTTGCGGTCGATCTGCACGCCGGGTACCCGCGCCAAGGCTTCCGGGACGTTCTTGTCAGGAAGCTTCCCGATGTCCTGCGCCAAAACCACATCAACGATCTGCTGCGCCCGCCGCTTGGCGTTGCGCGCCGACTTCACATTCTCCCGCAGACCGAGCACGATGATGTCGCCCTCCAAGCGACCGGACTCGTTGGACAATTGCGGCTGGCTTTCCGTCGCTGCTCCATTGGTCTTCTTCTTCGACGTCTCACCGGTCAGCACGCTCTGCGCCTTGGCCGTCGCACCCGACTTCTGCTGCGCGGCAACAACGTCCACGTGCAGGATAGTTGTCAGAACCGTCATGGCGACGCCTGTCGCCAGTCTGCCTTTCCGCATCAAACATCCCCCCTCTACGATCGTCGGGTTGATCCCGACCGACCTACGATCATCCTTTAGGGCATAATGTCCTACTATAATCACTTGTCAAGATTTGGTTAGTGAGTCATAATTTACTAGATACCAGTAGTCTCATCTAATTAAATAATTGATAGAACATGTTTTTACGAGATCTCACTGGATTTTATGTCGCGCCAAGTATTTAATGTACAAGAAAAAACTTTACGGAGAGGGGAAATAATGGCGATTTGTCCGCGTAAATGTGGGGATGAGCGCGTGGAACCTAGGCGCCGCGCGATGCTGGCTCTCATGACGAGTGCCGTCATGGTGGGAGCCGCCGTGGCGTCGCCGGCGCAGGTTTCGGCGTCCTACGACACCGCGCAACTGCAGTTCGCGCTGAATCTCCAGTATCTGGTGACCAACTATCTACAGGTAGCGATCTATGGTGCAGGCCGCCAACTGCCGGCCGATCTGATCCGCGCGGGCGAGACCGGCGGTATGCTCGGCGTACCGATGACGTCAGGGTCGCAGGTGGCCTTCCTCGGCCAGACGCGCAGCATCAACGCACGACTGCGTGAGATCGGTGACGAGAGCTGGGGGAGGACCATCCTGCTGCGCAGCCTGCTGCGTGCGGACACGCCTGCACAGAAGCTGATCGATCTGTCGCCAGCCGCGTTCACGACGATGTTCCGTCTCGCGGGTGCAATCGATTCGGCAGAGACGTTCAATCCCTATGCGTCACCGCTGAATTGCGCACTGGCGGCGAACTGCCTGATTGACGTGCAGGCCGGGGCGCTGCTGTCGTTGGTGCCCACCATGACCAACGAACTTGCCCGCGATACGATCGCCGCGCTGGCTGCCAACGCCTGCAGTGATGCAGCCACCGTCCGCTCGATCATCCAGTCCCAATCCTGGGCACAGGCGCAGCCGGACGCCCTGACGATGATGGATCGGCTGGCGGCATGGCGCAACCGGATCAGCGGCACGGGCACCACCGATCGTGGCCTCTCGCCGTTAGGCAGCCCGCCGTTGACGCGCCTTGCCCTTGTTGATGCCGACGGACTGGCCTTGGCGCGCACTCCGGCCCAGGCGCTGAACGTCTTGTTCATGAACAGCGGGGCAGTGACGCAGGGGGGATTCTTTCCAACCGGGATCAATGGAACGACAGTTAGAAGCGCGGCCAACTGAGCCTGAGACGCATAGAGGGGATTTATAATGGCTGTTGAGACATCTTCTGTTGACGGAGCCGCATCGCGGCGGCGGTTCCTGCATCTTTTCGGCTCAACGGCCGTCACCGTTGGTGCGTTGTCGACGTTGTCGGCCTGCGAAAACGATGGTGTCGTCGGAGCGGAACGGGTACCTGTGTCGTCGGCCACGCCGACACCGACCGGCACGAGCGTGCCAGCCGGCTACGTTGCCACCGATGCAGATCGCCTGAACTTCATGCTGCAGGTGCATTATCTACTCGCGGCCTACATCGAGCGGGGGCTTTCGGGCGGCATGATCGCCGCATCACTGACCTTCGGCAGCGGCGCTGAGGGCACGGTGACAGGCGGGCGCATGGTTGCGATCAATGATCCCATTCTGATCGCCTCGCTGCGCGAGGTACTCGGTGATATCGTCAATCGCATCGGCTTCCTCCGTCAATTGCTGGGCAGCGCGGTGATGGCTCAGCCGGCCATCAGCATCGCTGGTGGAGAGGGAAGTCCGTTCCAGGCGATCGCACGGCCCAACCCCGCCGATGCCACGCCGCCCGCGGTGTTCTTCGATCCCTATGCGTCTGAGAACGACTTCCTGCTCGGCGCCACCGCTCTGTCGGCCATTGCCAAGAGCGCCGTGGTCGCCCTGGCGGCACTGATGACGGAGACGCTGCGCGCGCCGTTGCTGCGGTTCGCCGGCGGCGTATCGGCTACCGACTCCATCATCCGCAATGCCCTGTTCATGCGGGCGGATGCACTTGCCGCCACCCCAGTCGCCGGGCATGAAAGCCTGTTCAGCCGCGCCGCCGCTATGCAGCAGGGACGCGACCAATACGATGGCCCCAGCGGCATTGATCAAGATATCGGCGCAGGCGATAGCAATTTCGTCAATGCAAACATCACCATGAGCGATGGTCAGGGGCTAGCACTTCGGCGGACTCCAGAACAGGCGCTGGGAGTGCTGTATGCCTCCGCTCGGTCCGTATCGGCCGGCGGATTTTTTCCGGCCGGTATAAACGGTGTCATCCGCCAGAGCGGAGCCAACACCATCTAGCACTACTTTGGCAGGGTTGGTTTATTGTTGTTCGCCAGCGGCTTATGACAGTGCGGGCACTGGGTGGGTGGCGGTCGTGCCATTCGGTCGAGGATCGCTTGCCTGATGGCCGGCAGGGTCGGTTGCGGGGGCGGCCCGCCGACTCTTTTTTTCCGCCCCGCGGCCTTGAGGCGGCGGGATTGCAGGAAGGCGTAGGCGAGCATCGTCATCAAGGCATGTCGGTGCAGTCCAGGCCACAATCGTCCTTCGAAATGGTCGAGGCCGAGTTCCTCCTTGAGCTGTTGATGAGCCTGTTCGCAGGCCCATCGCGCCTTGATGGCGGCGGCAAGCTGGCGCAGCGATGTATCGGGCGGCAGGTTGGAGACGTAGTATTTGTGCTCCCCGCCCGAGCGACGTTCGCCGACCAGCCAGACTTCCTCACCCAGCATGGCCTGAACGCGGTTGTCGGCCATGCGATGTCGGTGTCCCTCGGCAATCCGGACGCGTCGGGCAGCGAACAGATAGGTAAGCCGCCCCTTCGTGCCACGGCGCCATGCGATCTTTCGCCACGTCTCGCCGGCCAGCATGTCTGCGACCGATACCGGCGCCTGGTCGGGAATGTGGTATTTGCGTGGCCGTCCGCCGCGGGCCTGTGGGAAAATCAACTCGACATCGGCAGGATAGACGGTCTGTCGAGATGACAGACCCACCGCCCACGATAGTCCCCGCTCGCTCAACGCCTGACGGAACCCTGCTCCCGAGCCGTACCCCGCATCGGCCAGCACGCATCCGAAGCGAACGCCTGCGGCCTATCACCCGGTCGATCTCGGCGATGGCGATGTCGGGCTTGCTCATCGCTTCCTGCCGCCCGGCCGGCACCCGCGCACGCTTCATCCGCACCGGATCGCAGGTCCAGCTCTCCGGCAGGAACAGGCGCAGTCCCACCATCACCGGCACCTCGCGCGATGCCAGCGTCACCGACACCAGCGACTGGCAGTTCGATGTCTTGCCCTGCGACGACGCATATTGTGGCGCCACGCCAACCGAGTCGCGTCCCTTCTCGGCAGGGCTGTGTCGTCGATGACAAGAAAGCCCTCCGCATCGCCGACCAGCCGGTCTGCCTCCGCCAGCAGCCGGCGCTCGAGCGGCGCCGCGTCCCATGTCCCGCTGGCTATGAAATGGTGGAGCTGGTCATAGCCGGCATCCTGCGTACGGGCCGCCAGCGGCTGGATGCTCTTGCGATCACCCGGACCGATCAAGCCCGCAATGTAGGTCGGGCACATCCGCCGCTGCGACGGATGCGTCAGGTCCGCTAGAAACGGCACCAGCCACGTCTCCAGATCCTCCCGCCAGCTATCGTCCGCCACCATAGCACACCGTCCCGGTCAGCACCTTCATGCCACCGGAATCAACAAAGATTCCACCCAGTTCCTTCAATCTGCCAAAGTAGTGTTAGGTCTGATCTCTCAGCTCATGCGGTTCTTGGAGCATCAAAAGCGCAGGCGCACTCCCGCGCTGATCGTCTCCTGGTGATCGTCACGCCCGGTCTGGGCCGCAGCGGTGGCGAAGATGTCGAGCCCGCTTGGCAGACGATAGGCGACACCGCCTGACGCGGTGCCAACCAGTTCGGCGCGCGACGCGCCGATCGCGGTCAGGCCAAGCCCACCCCCGGCATAGCCCGCCCGTGCATCCGTGCGCTGTCCCTCGATCTGGTAGCGCGCACCCAGTGTCACGAACGGGCGGAACGGAGCGTCCGAGGCTTCACTACGCGCGAAGGTCACACCCGCATCCGTGAAGCCTGCGACATGCCGGTCTCGTGCCACCGCAAGGGCAAAGGCGCTGCCACCATTTTCCGTGACCCCCTCACGCGTGGTCCGAACGTAGGTGACGCCGACACGCGGACGCAGCGACCAGCCGTTACCGACCTCGAGTCCGTAATAGGCCGCCAGATCGCTGACCCAGCTATGCAGGTTGTAACGGGCAGTTGCACCCCCTGCACCGGGCAGCGCACGATCGGTGTACGCTTCACCACCGTCGTACAGCAGCGACGCGCTGAAGCCCCAGCCCGCGTCGGCGCTGTAGCGTCCGTGCACACCGGCCACGATGCCATCGGCGCGGGTACGCGCGCCCAGTGCGCCGATCTGCTGCCGGCCGTTGAGATAGCCGGCAAACGCCCCGACCGACCACTCTCGGTCACCATAGCCCAGACCACCAAGGAAGCCGTAGCTTTGGGTGCGTGCGGTTGCGCTTCCCTGCGCCGCATCGCCCTGCAGCGTGTGCCACTGGCCGACCGTCTGTGCGAAGGTGAAAGCGCCGGGCTCGTCACGTGTCGTTGCAAACGCAGGGCTGCGCGCGGCCTGCGTCAGCGTCAATGCATGGTCGACGGCGAGTTGTGTGGCGGAGGCGTAGGGTTCGGGGGTGAGTTGCGCGAAGGCGCGCGGGTCCGAGGTGCCCGATGCGGTCAGCAGGGAGGGCAGGGCTGCGAACAGGGTGCTGGTGGCGGGTTGGGTGATGAGGGTGGCGTTGGCATAGGCGATGGAGCGGCTGACCTGGGGGGTGAAGCGCGGGTCGCCCAGGAACTGGCCGAGGAGCTGAATGCGGTCCGCACGCTGCACGACGAAGCCGAACAAGGTGTCGGATTTCAGGACGTTGGTGTAGCTGCCGGTGATGCCGCCACTGGCCACGACGAGATCATAGGACGTGCCGGGCCGGATCGCGCCGGTCGCGGTGATCTGAAGCGTGGCACCCTGGCCGATCGCAACCGCACCGTTGACGACGAGCTTGTCGGCGAGCGCCGGCGTGATCTCGAACAAGGAGGTCGAAGTGCCGGCGAGCGTGACGTTGCCGTTGACCGTCATGACGCCCGGCGATGCGCCGGGGCTGAGCGTGCCTGCAACCGCGATGTCGCCGTTGACGGTACCGGCCGATCCGAAGGTCGCACCCTGACCGACCGCGATCCGCGGTGCGGTAATCGTCGATCCGGCCAGCCCCACCAGCCGCCCGGCCGTCAGGTCGATGCCGCCAAGTGCAGCGGTGCCGGCGATGGTCGCATAGCCGCTCGTCATGCCGAACGCCTCGACACCGGCGATCGACGTGAAGGCGACCGGCGTGGTCGCGGAACCACCGGATACCGAGATGCTGTCCCGGCCTGCGCCGCCATCCACTGCGCCGGCAAAGCGGCCGGCGATCAGCATGCGGTTGTCGCCGCCCCCGAAGCGGACCTGCGTCGCCGCCAGCGAGGAATCGCCGGCGATACCCAGGTCGGTGCCCGCCAGCACCTGGTCATAGACATGCGCGCCGGTGAGCGTCAGGACACCGCGACCTTCGGTCGCCAGGGTCTCGAAATCGCGCAAGGTGGTGCTGGCGAGGGTGCGGTCGCCGGCCAGCTCCAGCGTGGCGATATCATTGCCCGCGCCACCCGAGACGGTGCCGTTCAGCGTGGCCCCAGCCGCAAGGCGCAGCGCATCGTTGCCCGCGCCGAGATCGATCACGCCAGCGAGCGTCCCGGTCGGGGCGACGGATATCTGCTGATCCCCCGCGCCGAACGCCAGCGATGCGCCAACGGTGCCGAGCGTGCCGGTGACCGTGAGGGCGTTGCCCGCCAGCACGACCTGTTCGAAGCCGGTCGCCGTACCCGCCAGCGTGACGGGGTCGGTCGCGGTGAAGCGCAGCGTGTCGGTGCCTGCGCCGCCCGCATAAAGACCGGACGCGCGCGTAGTGCCGAGCGAAAGCAGGTCGTTGCCGGCGCCGAGCGCGACGCGCGCGACATCGCCGTCCGTGGCGAAGCTGTCATCGCCATCGGAGCCAAGGACCGAGCCGATCGTGTAGCCGTTCAGCGCGACATTCAGGCCCGTGCCGGCCAACGATACCGTTTCGAACTGCTGGTCGAGCGTCAGCGACAGCGTGCCGCGGCCTTCCACCGCCAGTTGCTCGAAGCCGCTACGCTGGCCGATGCCGCTGCGGTCGCCGGCAAGCCGCACGGTGTAGAGATCGGTGCCGGCACCGCCATCGACGACACCTGCGACGCGGCTGTTCAGCCCTTCCACGAAGCTGTCATTGCCGTCGCCCAGCGAGACCGGGCCCAGGATCGTGCCCATGTTGACCACATGGTCATCGCCGCCCGCCAGGGCGACCGCGCCTGCGATGGTGCCGTTGTTGAGGAGGGTTTCGGCTGCATCGCTGCCGGTGACGGTCACGGCACCGGCGCTGTTCAGCGTCTGACCGGCTGCAACGGTGACAGTGCCCCCGCTGACGCCGATCGTATCGAAACGGAAATTGCCCGAATAGGTGACGTTGCCTTCGCCGATCTGGCTGAAGCGTTCGAAGTTGATGAACTGGTCGCCATTGATGGCGCCACCACCACTCGCATCGACGATGAAGTGGTCGTTGCCCTCGCCGCCATCGACAGTGCCGACCAGCACTGCGCTGGCGCGCTGGAGGAAGGTGTCGTCGCCAAGGCCGAGGAAGACGTCACCCTCGATCCGGCCGTAATTCTCGATCCGGTCGTTGCCCATGGCGAGCGCGACCGAGCCGATGATCGTGCCGGTGTTGACGATGCGGTCCTCGGTTTCACCGAAGGTCTGGATGGCGCCCGCGAGATACGGCGTGCCAAGCGCCGCAGACAATTGGTCGTCCGCAGCCAGCACCGTGCCTGCCCCGCCCCGGATCGTGCCGGCATTGATGAGGTCGAGCGTCGTGCCCCGCGCGAGGATGGCGGTGGAGATCGGGCCCGTCGCCTCGATCACGCCGCTGGCGGCGTTGGTGATCGTGGCCGTCGCGCCGTTGCCGGCGAGCAGCAATGCCGAGGCCGGATTGGTGTAGCGGATTTCGTTCCCGCTCCACCAGTCGGTATAGCTCTGTTCGGTGCCACCTCCATTGGCGCGGATCGTGCCGCTGTTCGCGACCGTGATCGTCGCGGCAGGCGTGGTGTCGCCATAGCTATAGGCGCTCAGGGACGCTGCCGCGGCGCCCGCTGCCCCGGCATCGATCGTGCCGCTGTTGTTCAGCGCGATCGCGCCGATCGTCCCCTCTTCGGCGCGCAGGTTGAGCCTGAGCGCTGTGGGTGCGTCACCTGCGCTGATCGTGCCCGTATTGGTCGTGGTGATCGATACCGTGGACCCACTAGGAAGCGGATCGCTGCCGAACCAATAGTCTCCGGCGCCCGCAAGAACGGCGCCATTGATCGTGCCGCCATTTTCGATCGTGATGGTACCGGCACCGGATTGCGACAGCGTTACCGCATTGCCGGCAGCGAGGATCTGGCCGTTATTGACGAATGCGAGATCACCCTGGCCCGACATAGTCACGGCCGCCCGTTCGAGCGTCGCGGTACCGATCGTTCCCGTGTTCACCAGGCGGCGCATGTTGGCGGCAACGCCGCCACGAATATCGCCCTCATTGGTGAACGAGGCGAGCAGGCGGTTACGCGCGGCGTAGCTGGAGTCCGGCGTGTTGTAGAAATCCCGGCCGGCCAGCACCGCGCCTTCCACGATGGCGCGGTTGATGATGGCGCCATCGCCCGACACGTAGAGATCGGAGGTGATCGGGGCCGCAGCCGTGACGGTCGCCACGGTTTCGGCGCCAAGCGCGCGAACATCCTCTGCCTCGAAATTGATCGTGCCGGGTGCGCCGAGGGCGATCGTGCCGCTTTTGGTCAGGGCATGCACGAAGATGTCGTTGCCCTCGCCGCCATCGATCGTGCCGCTGATGCCGATGTGGCCGTCCACCGATACGAACTGGTCGCTGCCATCGCCGAAGCGGAGATCGCCGGTAACCGTACCGCCATCGGCGACATAGGTGCTGCTGAGCGAGCTGCGCCCATAAGGATTGTAGCTGAAATCGACCGTCCCGCCGATCGTGCCGGCATTGGAAAGCCAGCCGCCCGACAGCCGGATCGCCGTTCCTGCGGCGCTGGTGATGGTGCCCCCTGCCCGGTTGGTGACAGTCGCAGTGCCATAGGCGGTGAGCGCGATGGCGGCTTCCAGCGCGCTGGCGATACGCCCGGAGTTATCGACCGTCAGGCCGTAATAATCGCCCAGCACCGCCGACCCTGCGACGTCGATCGTGCCGCTGTTTACGAGGGCCAAGGATGTGTACGATGCACGGATGCCGGTTGCCGCGCGGCCGCCAGCGATCTGCGTGATGGTGCCGGTATTGACGACACGCTGTGCGCCCTGCACGCCGGCTGCACCGTCGAGCGTGATCGTGCCCGCGTTGGTGACCTCCTGCCCGCCTGCGATGGCCGCGATCTGGCTGTAGCTTTGCCCCGACTGGTCACGCACGGTGATGCTGCCGGCATTGGTGAAACGGTCGCTGCTGCCAAGCGCAACCGCCGAATAGGGATAGATTGGCGTGTTGCCGCGCGTCAGGGAAAGCGCACCGCGACTGGTGATGGTGAGCGCATTGCTGGCATAGCTTTCGCCCGGCGCGACCATCACCGAACCGGCACTGATCGCCGGGGCGGACGCGGCGGTGATATCGGCGGTGACGTCGACGGTGCCCGTGCCTGCCAGCGTCAGCGATTGCGTCGAGGAACCGCCGGTCAGCGTCAGGACCGCATTGTCGAACAGGTCGTATCCGACGCCGGCAAAGGATGCCGGCGTGGCGATCGTGGCGCTGGCATCGCTGCGGACGCGGTAGCGGAGCAGCGCGCCGGTGCCCGAGACGGTGCCGTTGATCCCGGCAAATGCACCGGTGCCGGTGTTCACCAGTTCGGTGACCAGCGTACCACCCTGCCCCAGGGTCAGATTGCCGTTGAGGACGCCTCCCGCGAGCGCAAAAAAGCGATTGCCGTTGAACGAGGCCCCGCCACGCAGCGTCACGTTGCCGTCGATGGTGCCGGCATTGACGATGGCGGCGTTGAACACGGACGCATTCGCCGATTGCGGGGCGATCCCACCACGTACCCGCCCACCGGCGCGATTATCGAAAATGCCATAGGAATCGATCACGACGCCGGTACCGGGCGAGGTGATCACGCCAGTGTTGACCAGTGTGCTCGACAGCCGCACGCCGGCCACCGCACCGTCGATGGTGCCGCTGTTGGTCCAGTTCGATCCCGACGATCCGTTAAGGATCGCACCTGTACCCGCGGTCGAACGGATCGTGCCGCTGTTGGTGAAGCTAGGGCCGAACAAGGACACCGCAGTGCCGTTTGCCGTGATCGTGCCCGTGTTGACGAAGGCACCTTGCGCGCTGAACGATACGCCGTTGCCGTTCGCCACCACGTCGCCATCGTTCTGGAAGCGACGGGCGGTACCGAGCTGCACCGCAAAGCTGTCGGTGGCCCCGCCAGTGGTGCGGATGACACCAGCATTGATGAACGTCGGTGACCCGTCGGTCGCAAAGGAGTCCGACACCACCGGTGCGGCACCCGTCAGTGTGCCGCGGTTCACCACGGTGCCGCTGCCTTCAACCTGGACCAGCCCGCCGATTGCACCGAACTCCGAGCCCAGCGTGACGGTCGATCCGAAACTGGTGGTAAGGCCGAGACGCTCGAAACCGGTGGGAAGTGCAAGCGCCCCCAGCGTCGCATCGCCAGCAATGCGCATCCGAACGGTGTCGGTACCGGCGCCACCATCGATCGTGCCGCTGATCCCGGTCACCAGCCGGCCATTGTCGTACCGCGCGAGCAGCGTATCGTCGCCTGCGCCCAGCACGAGGTTGCCGTTGATCGTACCTGCCAGCGTGTCGATCATGCTGTTCTGACCGCTGCGTGCGCGCGAGATGACCGATCCCGTGATCGTGCCGCCGTTGGTCAGCGCCACCGCCCCGGTCGCGTCGATCGCCGTGCCGCCTTGCGAGGCAATGCGCCCGGTGTTGGTGATCGTGGCGCGCGAGACCGTCGTCGCGACGGCGATCGCCGCGCCACCATCGACCGTGCCTGCATTGGTCAGCCAGTCGACGGCGCCGCGCATGCCGAAGATCTTGCCGGTGGCGAGATTGTTGACGGACAACACGCTGCCCTGGGTTGCAATATCGGCAACGATCGCGGGCCCGCTTGTGCCGATCATCGCGCCGGCATTGGTCACCGTAGCACTGACCCCGCCCGACGCATTATTGGGATCACGACGCAGCAGCAATGCCTGGGCGCCGGTGATCGTCGCATCGGCCCCTACCTCGATCGAGGCGCTGGCGGATGGATAGACCACCTGCGAGCTGCCTGGCGGACAGAAGATTACCGAGGCGCCCGCATAAGGATCGTCCGGGCAGCGTTCCAGATAGGAGGATCGATTGGCAATGAGGATGCCCGGCTTGCCGGCGCCATCGACGCGGCCGTCGACCGTGATCCTGGCGCCCCATACGGGATTGGTGATCGCGGCGTTGGCGGCGCCCGACAGAACCGTGGCGGAGCGGGTCACGATCACGCGCGTATTGCCGGCGGCAACGGTCAGTCCGTCGGTATCGGTGCCGGTGCAGGTCGTCGTCGTGTTCGGCTGCGCCGGATCTGGTGCGCATTGTGCAAAGGCCTGTCCCCCGACGACCATCGCCAACACCATCGCACTCGTCTGCAACGCGCACGCACGAACGCGCCGACCCTGCGGCTTCACTCCCGACATTCTGGTTTTCCCCCAATTGTGATGCAGCAGTTACGGCAACACGTGCATCTCGTCCATGGCCGCTCGGTATATGTGCTGGTGCTCGGCAGGTTAGCGTGTCACGTCCAAAGCCGCCAGAATGGCCTGGCCGTAACGCGTCTTCGCGAACCGTTCGCCCGCCACACGCGCCTGATCCCGCGTGATGAAGCCTTGCTGCAAGGCGATTTCCTCCAGACAGGCGATCTGGATGCCTTGCCGGTGCTGGATCGTCCGAACGAACTCGCTCGCTTCCAGCAAGCTGTCATGGGTGCCGGTATCCAGCCACGCATAACCCCGCCCCATCTGCTCGACATGAAGGCGGCCGCGATCGAGATAATGGCGTGCTAGGTCGGTAATCTCGAGTTCACCCCGTGCGGAAGGGCGCAACCTTTGCGCGATCTGCGTCACCTCGGCATCGAAGAAGTACAAACCCGTCATCGCGCAATTGGAGCGCGGCTGCGCGGGCTTTTCCTCAAGGCTGGTGACAAACCCTTCCTCATCGAAACCGATCACGCCGTAGCGTTCGGGATCATCGACCCTGTAGCCGAAGATGGTGGCGCCGACCGGTCGGCTTGCCGCACGCCGGCAGAGTTCGACCAGGCCGTTGCCGTAGAAGATGTTGTCGCCCAGGATCAGCGCTACCGGGCTGTCTCCGATCCAGTCACGTCCGATGGTGAAGGCTTGCGGCAGGCCTTCCGGCCGCGGCTGTTCGGCATAGGCGATCGAGAGGCCGAGTGCGTCGCCGTCACCGAATAGCCGCCGATAATGCGGCAGATAGTCGCTGCTGGAAATGATCAGGATATCGCGGATGCCGGCGAGCATCAGCACCGACAAGGGATAGTAGATCATCGGCTTGTCGTAGATGGGCAGCAACTGCTTGTTCACGACAAGGGTTGCGGGATGGAGGCGGGTACCCGATCCGCCGGCCAGGATGATGCCTTTCATGCGGCCGACGATGCCCCGGGTCGGGTTACGATCCGCTTAGCAGCCCGCGCCGGGTGTCTGCCTGATAGGCGGCATTGAGCGCATGCCACCAGTCGCGATGGTCGAGATACCATTGCACCGTCGCCTCCAGCCCCGTTTCGAAACTATGCTGCGGGCTCCAGCCCAGTTCGCGGCGAATACGCTCAGGATCGATCGCATAGCGCTGATCATGGCCGGGTCGGTCGGCGACATGCACGATGCCGCTGTCATGAGGACGCCCGTCGGACCGGGGAGCCAGGCGGTCGAGGATGCCGCACAGGGCGTGCACGACGTCGATGTTGCGTCGCTCCGCCTCGCCGCCGATGGCATAGCGGCGCCCTGGTTGACCGTGCTCTAGCACCTGCACGAGCGCACGAACGTGATCTTCGACGTGAAGCCAGTCACGTACCTGCAGCCCCTCGCCATAGACGGGCAGCGGCTGGTTCGACAGCGCCTTGCCGATCATCAGCGGGATCAGCTTTTCGGGGAATTGCCAGGGGCCGTAGTTGTTCGAACAGTTGGTGATGAGCGTCGGCAGGCCATAGCTATGGCCCCAGGCGCTGACGAGGTGATCGGAACCGGCTTTCGACGCCGAATAGGGCGAGCGAGGGTCATAGGGCGTGTGTTCGTCGAAGCGCCCGGTATCGCCGAGCGAGCCGAACACTTCGTCGGTCGAGATATGGTGGAACCGAAACGTCGTACGCGCATCGGCAGGTAACCGGGACCAATAGGACCGGGCCGCCTTCAGCATCTCATAGGTGCCGATCAGGTTGGTTTGGATGAAAGCGTCGGGAGCATCCAGTGAACGGTCGACATGACTTTCGGCCGCAAGATGGGAAACCCAGCTTGGCCGAAAATCGGCAAAGGTCTGCTCGACCGCGCGTCCGTCGCAGATATCGACATGCCGAAAGGCAAAGCGGGGATGATCCTTTACCTCGGCCAGCGTGGTGATCGACCCTGCATAAGTCAGGGCATCAAGAACCATCACCTGATGTTCGCTATGGTTGATCAGGTGTCGTGCAAGCGCAGATCCGATGAAGCCCGCTCCACCCGTTATCAAGATGCGTTGTACGGTCATGAAGGGGCTTTTCGCATGTCAAAGCGCCTTCTTTGCTGACCGAATATTAAATCAACGTTCATATTTTCAAACATGACATATTGCAGGTGTGCACATAATCAAATTGGAACGCCCGATTGGTCGTGAGCGGGCGGCCGTCCTCAATTTCCCATCCGTTCACCGGCAAGTCGCGCCACAAGCGTCTTGACGAAGGCGTCCAGCGGGCACCGCGTCTGTCGCGCTTTGGTGCAGCCTGGAATGGGTAGGTTGGTGGTGGAGACGGTGTTGGCCGATGTGCGGATCGTGGTGGGGGACTGGGTTCTGTAGGAGAGGCGGACCGAGCGGGTGTTCGTGGTGTCG